>NZ_BTPT01000026.1:0-206102 GCF_054408565.1 Vallitalea sediminicola | reverse complement strand
GTTTTACGGGTGGTGGTGATTTAAGTGCTATAGAAAAGTTTCATTAGGCTTTTCTGTTTGAAAAATAAGACATGAGGTGATTAAATGTTGATGAAAAGTTTTATCATAAAAGCTGAAACAGGATTACATGCAAGACCAGCAACATTATTTATTAATAAATCAAAAGAATATAATTCAGAGATTAAGGTAATAAAAAATAAGAAAGAAGCTGATGGGAAAAAATTTTTGCAAGTTTTATCTCTAGGTGTATTGAAAGATGATTTAATATACCTTAGAATCAATGGTAATGATGAAGAAGAAGCTATGAATGCATTAGAAAAATTAATAATGAATAACTTCACAGTCTAAGGAGAAAAACTATGGAAGAGTTATTTGGAATTAATGTATCAGCAGGTTATGGTATAGGCTCGGTGTATTGTTATAATCCTACTGAATATATAATAAGCAAAAAAAATAATGTTAATATCACCAGTGAAAAAATGAAATTGGAAAAAGCTTTAACAATAAGTATAGAACAATTACAGAAAATACATCTAGATAATGCTGATAACATTGGTGAAACAGCGGATATTATTAAAGCTCATATTACAATGATAGAAGATCCTGACCTAAAAGATAATATAATAGAAAAGATAGAAGAAGGTCACGATGCCCTGTGGGCGGTAGATCAAACAGTTAAAAAATATGCTGATATATTTAAAAATATGAATAACGAATATTTTAAAGAAAGAGCTCTAGATATAGAAGATATAGGTAAAAGAATCATTAATAACCTAATCGGGAATATTAAGAAGCCTCTAAATGATCTTAAGGATAAAATTATACTAGTTACAAAAGAGCTTACTCCCTCAGATACTTTATCAATGGATAGAGATAAAATATTAGGAATAGTAACAGAAACTGGAGGAAAAACATCTCACACAGCAATACTAGCTAGAACCCTTGGAATTCCTGCGGTGACTGGAATTGATAATGTCACTAGAATGGTTGAAAACAAACAAAATATAATTATTGATGGAACTAAAGGTAAAATTATTTTAGAGCCAGAAGAATATCAGATAAATACATATAAACAAATGATTGAAAAAAGAATACTTCAACTAGAAGATGAAAAATCTTTTATAGGATGTAAAACTAAGACAATAAATGGTTATAACTGCAAGATTTATTGCAATATCGGTTCTATAGAAGATGTACAGCAAGTACTAAATAATGATGGTGAGGGTATAGGATTATTTAGAACAGAATTTCTGTATATGAACAAAAAGATACCTCCATCAGAAAACGAACAATATGATATCTATAGCAACATAGGTAGAATGATGAAAGGTAAAGCGGTAATTATTCGAACATTAGATGTAGGTGGAGATAAGAAGATAGAGTATATAAATATAGAAGATGAGTTAAACCCTTTTTTGGGGAATAGAGCTATCAGGTACTGCTTACAAGAAGAAAACCTATTTTTGACTCAATTGAAAGCAATACTTAGGGCTTCGGATAATACTAGTATAAAAATTATGTTTCCAATGATAACTGCATACGAAGAGCTTATAGAAGCCAAAAAACTTCTAGAAAAAGCGAAGAACCAATTAATTGAAGAGAAAAAAAGTTTTAATGAAGAAATTAAAGTAGGTATCATGATAGAAACACCAGCTGCTGTTTTTAATTCAGACCAATTTGCAAAAGAAGTTGATTTTTTCAGTATTGGAACCAATGATTTAACCCAGTATACTTGTGCTGTGGATAGAATGAATACAAAGGTAAGCTATCTATATTCACCATATAATCCAGCTGTTATAAAAAGTATAAAGATGGTTGTTGAGAATGCTCAAAAAGAAGATATTGAAGTTTCAATGTGTGGAGAAATAGCATCAGATGAATTGCTGCTTCCACTATGGATTAGTTTAGGAATTGATGAATTAAGTGTTGTTTCAAGGAATGTTCTACGTATACGTAAACATATTAATAGTATTAATAGAAATAAATCTTTGATTGATGAAGCTGTAAAGTGTAAAAGTGGAGATGAGATGATAGAACTTTTGAAAAACATAAGTAGTATCTGATTGGAGGAGGCAGTTGTGAGTGGGGAAAATACATATCATATCATTAAAGTACTAAATAATAATGTCGTTCTTGCCAAAAAAACAAGTAATAATCAAGAGATGATTCTTATCGGGAAAGGAATCGGTTTTGGGAAAAAAGCTAATAAAGTTGCTATAATTGAACATAATAAAATTCAAAAAATATATAGTAACTCAGAAGGTATACTCAAAGAAGAATATATTAGGCTAGTAAATGCTATAGATAGAAAAGTAATAGGAGTAGTTGAAGAAATAATACTTTTGGCAGATAAAGAAATGGGGCATTTAGATGAACATATCCATATAGCTCTAGTAGATCATGTTGGGTTTGCTTTAGAACGATTAAAACAAGGTATGGTTTTTTCTAATCCATTCTTATCTGAAATAAAATCAATGTACAAAGATGAATATAATCTGGCATTAAGAGGAAAATCATTATTATATAAGCGTCTAGGTGTAATGATACCTGATGATGAAGTTGGGTATATAGCTCTGCATCTCCATTCGGGAAGACAACGAAAAGACATTAAGCATACAATCAAGGACACTAGATTATTAAAGAATATATTGGAATTAATAGAAAGTGAAATAGGATATGATATAGATAAAAATCTAACTATGTATACTAGATTGGTAACTCATCTAAAGCAAAGTATTACCAGGGTAGAAAAGAAAAAGGAAATAATAAATCCTTTATTAGATGATATTGTTACCAAGCTTAGTGTAGCTTATGGAATAGGGGAAAAAGTAGCAGGAATAATTGAAAATGAAAAGGAGATAAAGGTATCAAAAGACGAAATAGGTTTTTTGGCACTACATATTGAAAGATTAAGAAATTGATGAGCGTGTTACTGGTAATGCAGGCATAAGCTTATGGTTTAGAGATGGTATTTTGTTGATATCATTATTTGACTATGAGTTTATGCCTTTTTTTATTAATACACAATAAGTTATAACTGCTAGAAATCATTAAAAACAACTTTTTGTGAATTAATTTAATATTATATTACAAAGATTAAAGGAGGAGTTTTTTATGAGTAACAAGGCTGAGGCAACAAAAAAACAAATAAGTGCATTATTGCTTCCAGTGGGTGTCTTACTAGTAGCCGGGATATTATTACTACTAGGTCAACCAGGTGTGTTGAACATCGCTTTCTTTGAAGAAATGGGGAAAACAGTATTTGCACATTTACCAATGATTGTTGCCATTATAGTAGCAATCGCATTGGCTGTTGATGATCATGGTACAGTTGTATTATCAGCAGTATTAGGGTATTTCGTACTTAATAAAGGAGTTCAGACTATAAATGATGCTAGTAACATGGGTATAGTTGCTGGGATTATTGCAGGTATAGTAGCTGGATTATTATACAATAAGTATAAAAATGCTCAATTACCTACATGGTTAGCTTTCTTTGGAGGAAAAAGATTTGTACCAATTGTAACAGCATTCGCATGTATAATATTAGCACTTGTATTTGGTTATGCATGGGTACCACTTAAAGGACTATTCTAGAATTATATTAAATAAGGAGGATTTATAATGCAAGTATTTAGTAAGTTACAAAAATTAGGTACAGCTTTAATGCTTCCAATAGCAGTGTTACCAGCAGCTGGAATATTATTACGTATAGGTCAGCCAGATGTTCTTAATATTCCATTCATCAGTAATGCTGGAGATGCTGTGTTTAGTAATTTAGCGTTATTATTTGCAATTGGTGTAGCAATCGGTTTATCAAAAGACAAGAGTAGTATAGCTGCTTTTTCAGGTTCAATAGCTTATTTTATGGTAATAGCTGGAATCAATGCCGTAGTACCTGGTACTGATATAGGTGTATTGGGTGGTATAGTAACAGGTGGAGTAACTGCATTTATATATAATAGGCTAAAAGATAACAAGTTCGGAAAATCAGTAGTGCCTTTGGTTACATCCATTGCGTCTATTCCTTTATCTTTACTATTTTGCGTAGTATGGCCATTTATCGCAAAAGGATTAGATATGTTCGGTAATTTTGTTATTCAGTCGGGAGCAATTGGAGCAGGGGTATATGGTTTCCTTAACCGACTATTAATACCTACTGGTTTACATCATATCCTTAACAATATATTCTGGATGAATTTCGGTGAATTCACTAATGCAGCAGGTGAAATAGTAAGAGGAGACTATGCTAGATATCTTGCTGGAGACCCAAGTGCAGGAATATATATGGCTGGGTTCTATCCAATAATGATGTTTGCCCTTCCAGCAGCAGGTCTTGCTATGTATACATGTGCAAAAAAAGCGAACAAAGCTTTGGTAGGTTCAATGATATTCTCACTTGCATTTACTTCATTTTTAACAGGTGTAACTGAACCATTAGAATTCAGTTTTATATTCTTAGCACCAGTATTATATGTTATACATGCAGTTTTAGCCGGATTATCATTGATTATATGTAATATACTGGGCATATTGCATGGGTTCATATTCTCGGCTGGTTTCATAGACTACGCTCTATATTTTAAATTAGCGACTAAACCGTTATTGCTTATACCAATAGGGTTATGTTTTGGAGTTGTATACTACTTTGTTTTTGTATTCGCAATCAAAAAACTCAATTTACCTACACCAGGTCGTTTAGATGAACAAGGTGGTAATATTGATGCTCTTATTGCAGATCTTGGTATGGCAGGAATAGCAGCGGAGTTTGTAATGGCACTAGGTGGTAAACAAAATATCAAGGCAGTAGATGCTTGTATCACAAGACTTCGTTTGACCTTGAATGATTCATCAATAGTTGATGATGATGAATTAAAGAAATTAGGAGCTTCAGGAGTCCTTAGACCTAATAATAAGAATATGCAGGTTGTTGTAGGACCAAAAGCTGAATTAGTAGTTGATGAAATGAAGAAAATTGTATAGAACCCTGCAAATCAGTTTTATGTTATAACAACAATAATCCTAGGAGGCAATCATGTTTAAAATACTAAAAAAACAGAAAGATACACTAATATATACACCAGCTAGAGGCAAGGTCGTAGAACTTGATAAAGTACCAGATGAAGTTTTTGCTTCTAGGATGATTGGAGATGGTATTGCAATTTTACCATATGATGGTATTATAAAAGCACCATGTGATGGTAAAATAATTCAGATATTCCCAACGAATCATGCTATAGGAATTAAATCAAAAGAGGGTTTGGAGATACTTATACATATGGGAATAGATACTGTGGAGTTAAAAGGTGAGGGATATGAAAGATTAATTCAGGAAGAACAAGTTGTAAAAAAAGGTGATCCATTAATTAAAATGGACCTTGAATTAATCAAAGAAAAAGGCAAAGAGATAATAACACCTATTATCATAACCAACATGGAAAAGGTTAAAAGTCTTTCTTATTGTAATTTAGATAAGGCTATCGAAGATGATGTGATAATGAAAATCAGATTAAAGTAGGGATTCATATGCTCATACAAGAAGTTGTATTAAAGTATAATTTCCATGCAAGACCATGTGCTTACTTTGTCAATCAAACGTCGAAATATCAATCTAACATCAATATAGTAATTGGTGATATAAATGCTAATGGCAAAAGTGTTATTAGTGTGATGATGTTGGAGTTGGCTAAAGATGATAAAGTTAAAATTATCATTGATGGAAATGATGAGAAGGAAGCCATGAAAAAAGTAATATATCTGGTAGAGAACCCTCTAGAAAAGGACTGGTAGAAATGCTGGTTCTTTTTGTTTTGGGGGTTCAAAGGAATTCTTAAATGTGGAAAAGTGGTAATAGCCATGATTTTGGTAATATAGAACAAAACACTTTTTATGACTGACTTGTACTTAAAAAACCTAAAAGCCACTAACAATTGTCTTTAACATACATATATGATAAAATAATCTAAATGACGATACAATAATATTAAAGGTGATTTCATGGAAACTCAGCAAGTTATTGAAGGAATAATTGAAGAGATTATATATAGAAATGAGAATAATGGATACTGTGTATGTGAGATAAGTATGGAAGAGGAAGATATTACTTGTGTGGGTACAATGTTGGGAGTATCTGAAGGTGAGCAGATTAGAGCAGTTGGAGAATATGTCTCTCATCATACTTATGGTAGGCAATTTCAGATAGAAAGCTATCAAAGTTTTATACCACAGGATAGACATTCTGTTTTGAGGTATCTATCTTCTGGAGCGATTAAGGGAATTGGACCAGCTCTAGCTAAGAGGATTGTTAAGAGATTTGGGGATGATTCTTTTAGAATTATAGAAGAAGAACCAGAGACTCTTGCTTTGGTAAAGGGTATAAGTGAAAATAAGGCTAGAGAGATAGCTAATATTTTTTATGAGCAGAGAGAAATGAGGAAGACAATTATATTCTTACAAGAATATGGTATTTCGTTAACTTATGCAATAAAGATATATAATAAATATAAAGAACGTACCATGGATATTGTTGGAAACAACCCTTATAAGCTTGCTAAAGATATAATTGGTATAGGTTTTAAGACAGCTGATGAAATAGCTATGAAGATGGGGATTGATAAAGACTCAATTCATAGGGTTAAATCTGGGATTATGTTTATTCTGGGTAGAGCTTCACTTAATGGACATACTTATTTACCAAAAAATGAATTAATAGATAAAGCAGAAGAAATATTGTTAGTTCCATACGAGCTTATAGAAAATGCAATAATTGAGTTGCAGATCAATAAACAAATTATCAGTAAAGAAATCGAAGATGAAGTTATTACCTATAATATAATGTTTTATCATGTAGAATTAAATATAGCTAGAAAAATCTATGATCTTGCGCAATTTGAATATGATCTACCTAGTAACGTTGATAAGGAAATTGAAGCTATTGAAGATAGTTCAGATATTGTTTTTGATGATTACCAAAGACAAGCTATAAAAGAAGGAATCAAGAATGGAGTTATAGTCGTTACTGGAGGTCCTGGAACAGGAAAAACAACAACAATTAATTCCATTATAGAATTATTAGAAAGACAAGGATTAGATGTAATGTTAGCTGCACCTACAGGTAGAGCTGCCAAGAGAATGACAGAAGCTACAGGAAGGCAGGCGCAAACTATACATCGTCTATTAGAAATCTCTTTTATGAGTAGTGAAGATAATAAATTTGAGAAACATGAAGATAATCCCCTAGAATGTGATGCTTTAATTGTTGATGAGGCATCAATGGTTGATGTTATTCTTATGAATAGTTTATTAAAAGCGCTAATTCCTGGTACAAGGCTTATTATTGTTGGGGATAAAGATCAATTACCATCCGTAGGACCAGGAAATGTATTAAAAGATATAATAGAAAGTAATAAAGTAAAGGTAGTAAAATTGGAAAAGATTTTCCGACAAGCCAGAGAAAGTGCAATTATAATGAATGCACATAAGATTAATTCTGGAGAATATATTGACTTAACTAACAAAAAGAGCGATTTTTTCTACATAAAGAGGGCTACAGCAGGTAGTATTTTAGAAGAACTGAAAACTCTAACAAAAACTAGATTACCCAAATTTGCTAAATGTTCTTCTTTTGAAGGAATTCAAATACTTTCTCCTATGAGAAAGGGACTTCTTGGCACCATTAATCTTAATAAAGAATTACAAGCAACCTTAAATCCACCCCAAAAAGATAAGAATGAAAAAGTCTTTCGTGATGTTTTATTTAGAGAAGGCGATAAGGTCATGCAGATAAAAAATAATTATAACTTGGCATGGCAAATCAAAAATGAGTATAACTTTACTATAGACGAAGGTGTTGGTGTATTTAATGGGGATATTGGAACAGTTATTGAGATTAATCAGTATACTAATAAACTAAAGGTCAAATTTGAAGATAATAAAGTAGCTGAATATGAATATGCTAATCTAGAGGAATTGGAATTAGCTTATGCAGTTACAATCCATAAATCACAAGGAAGTGAATATCCAGTGGTGGTTATCCCTTTACTAACGGGACCATCCATGCTTCTTATAAGAAACTTGTTATATACCGCTGTTACTCGTGCTAAAAAATATGTAGTTATTGTCGGGCTAGATACTACAATACATCAGATGATAGATAATGATAAAGAAATTGAGCGTTATTCTACACTCAGATTAAGAGTTCAAGAGATTTTTGATACAATGAATGAAGTCATGAATAATAATGGGTAGGTCGAATCTATGAAACTTGATAAATTAGGAAATGAATTACTTAGCATAATTTATCCAAAACGTTGTCCAATATGCATGGATATAATACCTATCAATGGAGAAGAAAGAATTTGTGATTCATGTGTAGAAGAATTACCATATATAATAGAACCTCGTTGTAGAAAATGCAGTAAACCACTTAATAATGAAGTGACAGAGTATTGCTTTGATTGTACTAAAAATGAGCATGATTATACAAGAGGTTGGGCTGTCTGGCTCTACGAAGGTGAATTAAAAAAGGCTTTACGAAGATATAAATATGATAATAATGAAAATTATGGTAGAATTTTCTCGAAAGAAGTAGTAACATTATATAAAAGGGAGATACTAGAAGCACAGATTGATTTAATAATTCCCGTACCTCTTCATAAAAAAAAATTAAGAAAAAGAGGTTATAATCAAGCTGGTATTATCGCTACAAATATTGGGAAATACCTAGATATATCTTGTAATACCAATTGTGTCATTAGAACAATCAATACTAAGCCTCAGAAAAATCTTTCTGACAAAGAAAGAGTTAATAATATGAAAAAGGCATTTAAAGTAATAAAATCTGATGAAATAGTTGGTAAGACAATATTGATTTGTGACGATATATATACTACAGGTAATACTATAAACAGCCTTGCAAAGGAATTATTGATAAGTGGAGCAAATGAAGTGATTTTTATTACATTAGCGATAGGAAAAGGATTTTAACGGAGGTGTTTTTTATGAATGTAAGAAATTGTGTGAAGTGTGGTAGAATATTTAATTATATAACAGGTATACCTATGTGTCCTGCATGTAAAAGCGATTTAGAGGATCAATTCCAAGTGACTAAGAAATATATTAGGGATAATCCTAATGCTAATATAGCTCAAGTGGCGGAAGAATGTGATGTATCACTAAAACTGATTCATCAATGGGTACGTGAAGAAAGACTTACATTTTCTGAAGGTTCAGCAATAGGTATTGAATGCGAGTTATGCGGTAAGACTATTAGAACGGGTCGATATTGTGATCAATGTAAACATGATATTCAACATAATCTAGATGGTGCATACGATAAAAAAGATGCAATCAATAAATTAAAAGAAGATGAAGTGAAAAATAAGATGAGATATCTTAATAGGGATAACAAGTAATGAATACATAAATATAATTAGTTATAAAGTAATGAGCTAAAGGACTGCTTCATAATCCATTTTTGTATAAGTATTATTAATTAAGATTAGGGTAATTTTTATTGATAATATGAAAAAATAGATTATGAGACGGTCTGTTTTTATGTTTTTTTATTTTTGACTAAATATTATAATGATGATTGCCGATAAAATAATTGAAACCAACATATACTTAAAATATGTTAGAGAAATAAAATGGAAGGACGGGTTCTATCATGAGAGTAAATGGGATTAAAAATGTTAACAACGCATACAAAGTTAACCAGACAGATAGAATATCCAAAATAGCAAAAGTTAAGAATGAAAAAGACTCATTAGCTATATCAGATGTTGCTAAAGAACTACAGATAGCTAAGAAAGCAGTGAAAAATGCACCTGATATCAGACAAGATAAAGTTAATGACATAAAAAAGCGTATACAATCTGGTTCATACAATGTTAGTGCTAGAGAGGTAGCTGACAAAATAGTTGATAGATATTTTGACAAAAGAGGTTAATAGAGTAGATAGTATTATTCTAACTAATAAGTGTTAGATGTTTAATATTTTGAAAGGATTGAGCACATTGGCTAGTTTAATAGAAGATTTAATAATAACTCTAGAAGATGAAAAACAGTGCTATAAGAAATTGCTTACTGTTGGTGAGGCAAAAACAGAAATAATTATTAAAGGTGATATTTCTGCTCTTAATGAACTCACTAGAGAAGAACAACAGATGGCTTCACATGTTATAAGAATAGACAAAAAAAGAGAAGAAATAATTAATGATATCGCTATAGTAACTAATAAAGATTCAGATGAATTAACTATAAATAATTTAGCGGTTCTACTAGCCAAACAGGAAAAGGAACATTCTAAGCTGAATAATCTAAAAGAGGATATTAGAGAAGTTGTTGAAAGGTTACAAGTAATCAATGACAGAAATAAGATTTTGTTAAAAGAATCACTTGACTATATAGATTTTACAATGAATGCTTTACAAAGTGAAAGTGCAATGACAAATAGCAATTATGAAGCACAAGGTAATATATATAATTCACAAGAAGGAAGAAGATTCTTTGATGCTAAACAGTAACGTTATATTTAATTAGATAGATACTGGTTGAGTATTAAGAGGTGTAAGCCTAATTATTTAATATAGTTTAGATTATAACTCTTAATACTTAACTACAAAGGATAAAATAGCAGT
This sequence comes from Vallitalea sediminicola, assembly GCF_054408565.1. Lineage (NCBI taxonomy): Bacteria > Bacillati > Bacillota > Clostridia > Lachnospirales > Vallitaleaceae > Vallitalea > Vallitalea sediminicola. Next base: position 195,462 of record NZ_BTPT01000026.1, on the reverse strand, counting down.
GAATAATTAACAGTAGAGGTGATAATGTGTCGTCAATTAGTAGTTTATCTAGAGCCATATCAGGGCTACAAGCTAGTCAATATGGATTACAAGCAACTGCTCATAATATGGCTAATGTAAATACACCAGGTTACGTTAGACAACAAGTACTAATGAAAGATTCAAGTTATTTTAAAATAGGTAGTAATGGAAATAGTAACTTAATGGTTGGTATGGGTACTGATGTACAGGCTTTACGTCAAGTAAGAGATATGTTTCTTGATGGAGCATTCAGAAATGAAGCAAGCAGATATGGATATTATAATTCTGGTGCAGATGCTTTAGACGAAATACAAACAATTCTAGGTGAAATAGAAGGGGAAAGTATGGAAAAGGTACTTGAAAAGTTCTGGAAATCCCTTAATGAGCTTTCAAAACATCCAGATGGTAGAGAAGCAAGAGGTACATTCGTTCAAAGTGCCGTTCTTTTTGTAAATAAAGCAAATCTTATCATGGAACAGTTGGATGAATATCAATTAAATCTTAATAAACAGGTTACTGATAAAGTTGATGAAATAAATAGACTTGGTGAAGAAATAAATATACTGAATGATAAAATTGTTAAATATGAGATAAATGGTGATAATGCTAATGATTATAGAGATGCAAGGAATAATGCTCTAGACCAATTAGCACAGATAATTGACATAACTTACAAAGAAGACAAGCTTGGTAATGTTTCAGTCAAAGCAGAAGGTTTTGATTTTGTATCTCTTGGCAATGTCAACAAAATGGAACTTGAGCAAGCAGTACCTAATAGTCCGCTAGTATCACCTATATGGAAAGCAACTGGTCAAAGGGTATTTAATCTAGATACAGAGATTTCTGCTGAGAAAGAAAATGATAGAGGTTCATTAAAAGGAATATTATTATCAAGAGGCACTAGAAGAGCTAATTGGAAGGATACAGAGATTGCAAGTGATTTCAATGATAACGTAAAGCCTTCTATTATTATGAGGACTCAAGCTAAATTTGATTTATTTGTACATTCGGTTGTTACAACCATTAATGATAATATAGCACCAATAACAAGGGATGGTCCTTATGGGTTAGATGGTTCACAGAATATAGAGATTTTCAAGAGGAAGCATATGGATAGGTATACTGGTACTACATTCAATGATGAAAATGCTGGCTCTGACTCATTATATTCGGCTGGAAATCTAGAGATTAATCCGGAAGTATTGAATGATTACGATAAAATATGTATTACTGGAGTTCAAGGAGAACTTCAAAATAATGATGTTGTAGAGGCAATTAAAACTCAGTGGCAAAATCCGTTGCTGGACGAATATCCTGGATGTGATTCTAAGTTGAATATTAATGAATATTATGTAAGTTTTGTTGGAGATATAGGTAATATTGGGAAATTGACTAAAACACAGATGGAGAATCAACAAATACTTATTGCACAGATAGATAATCAAAGAGGTATTCTTATGGGAGTATCATCTGATGAAGAGTTAGGTAATATGATGAAATATCAGCATGCATACAATGCATCTGCAAGAGTGGTTACCGTGGTAGATCAGATGTTAGATCAAGTTATCAATAGATTAGGTCTTGTAGGAAGATAGGGGGAGTTAAATGCAATCATCATTTTTTGGCTTAAATGTAGCTACACAAGGTTTATTTACAGCAAGAACATGGTTAGATATAACTAATCATAATATAACTAATGCACAGACTCCTGGTTACAGCAGGCAATTTGGTATTCAATCAGCTTGCAGACCTTTACCTAATAATGGTATTGGAATGATGGGGACTGGTTCTGAAATATTAAAGATAAGTCAATACAGAAATAAATATTTAGATACTAAGTTTTGGAGCAATTCAAGCCATCTCGGAGAGTATACGGTTAAGAATTCACAGACAAGCAGTATAGAAACAATTCTTAATGAAATAAAAGATACAGGTATATCAAAACAGTTTGATGATATGTTTGATTCATTGCAGAAACTCTCTACAGATCCATCAAGTGAACCATATAAAATTAATTTTATTGATATGGCTAAGAGCTTTTCAAGATATTTTAATGATATCGGTGATAAAATGAGGTCTTTTCAAAGAGAAGCCAATTTCTCAATCAAAACTAAGGTAGACCAGATTAATTATTGTGCTAATCAGTTAGCGACTCTTAATGAACAAATAGAAAATGTTGAGTTTTCAGGTGCAGAGGCAAATGACCTAAGAGATAAAAGAGCGCTTATCGTAGATGAGTTATCACATATAATAAATGTTAAGGTTGATGAACGCGTAGATGTCAATGGTAAGAAGACTTTCTCAGTTCTAGCTAATGGACAAAAGCTGGTTGAAGGAAGTAGGGTAAATCTATTAGAAACTAAATCAAGAGAACATCTAAATAATCCAGAAGATGAACCAGGATTATTTGATATATATTGGGAAAATGGGAATAAATTCGATATGACAGACCCTGAACTAGAAGGTGAGTTAAAAGGGTATATTGATATGAGGGATGGCAATAATGGTGATAATTTTAAGGGTATAATAAATACAGTAGCTGTTGATACTATTGTAGTTGGTAATGTTAATAGAGCTGATTTACCAGATACAGGTGAAATTAAAATTGATGGTGTAGTATATAAGTATAACAGTTTTACATATGATGAAGGAAATAATGAGGTGACTTTTACATTAGCTTCAAATGCACCAGCAGGAGCTACTAATGTTAGTATGGGAGAAAATCTCAAATACAAAGGAATCTCATACTATGTTGAGAGAATGAATAACTTTGTAAGGACTGTTGCTGAGAAATTCAATGAAATACATAGAAAAGGGAATAACAATACTGGTGGTCCATTATTTACTTTTGTAGGCTTTACCCCTGGTGATGTTGTTGATTATAGTAAAATGACTATTGATAATTTCCAATTTTCTAAGGAAATAGCATCGGATATAGATAAGTTATTAACAAGTTCCGATCCAACATCAGGTGAAAGTGATAATGACATTATTAAAGAAATGCTAGATTTAAAGCATGATAATGATATGTTCAAAACAGGTGAACCAGGTAACTATATTCAAGCATTAATTGGAGAATTAGGAATAGATAAAAGTCAAGCTGATAGCTTTGAAACAGGTCAGACAAACCTTAATTTGATGATTAATAATCAAAGATTATCTTATTCAGGTGTCGATATTAATGAAGAAACAACCAATATTATTAAATTTCAACAAGCTTATGTAATATCAGCACAGATGATACGTGTATTTGATGAGATATACGATGTAACAATTAATAGAATGGGAGCTAATTAATTATAAAGTGTTTAATATAAGTGTGATTATGATATAGATAAGGAAGGTGTAATCTGAATGCGAATAACGAATAATATGGTAGCAAACAATATACTTCTAAGTCTTAATAGAAGTAAATATGCTCTTAGTATCTACGAAGGACAATTAGCTACAGGTAAAAAGATTCAAAAGCCCTCTGATGACCCTATAGTTGCAGTCAGAGCATTGAAGTTCAGAACCAGCGTTAGAGAAGTGGAACAGTACAAATCAAATGCCAAGGATGCAATATCTTGGATGACTGTTACCGAGAATTCAATTTCAAATATTATTGAAATCGTTAAAAAAGCTAGAGATTTAAGTGTTCAAGCTTCTAATGACCCTCTAGGTATAGGTGAAAGAGAAAGTATCATTACTTCCTTGAAGCAGCTAAAAGACCAACTTGCTAATGAGGGAAATGTGGATTACGCTGGTAGACATGTTTTTACCGGGTATAAGACGGATCAGCCATTGACGTTTACGGAAAAAGTGAGTGGTAAAAATTATAAGATTACAGAAAAATTTAAAAGTGATGATGTTGAAACAATTGAAAAAATAATAGATGATACCCCTAATCCAAGAGTAATTAATGTTGATAGGATAAGGTTGGGGTATTCTAATATAAATAATATTGCTGATACTAATATAGTATCACCTGATTTAGCAGTTGATACTATAGATTCTAATGATCCTAATGCTTATGAACCAGCTGTGGGAAAAGTTAACTTTCTAAAAGATACAGGAGAATTGATATTTAATTCGGCTGATAAAGCCAGTGGGAAAATACCAACAGATATAACATTTGAATATAATAAAGATAAATTTGAGAAAAATGATCTTAATCCAATACATTATTATAAATGTACTGATTATAATAATGTTGAATATGAAAATCAAAGAGATAATATTAGTTACCAAGTAAGCTATAATCAAAGTGTTCCAATTAATTCCTTAGGAAAAGATTTAATTAGTGTTGATTTGGTAAGAGATCTTGAAGAAATGATAAACGAAGTTGGTAAAGTATCAAAAGATGGTTCTAAATATGATGATTTATTGAAAGACAGTCTAGGAGATAAATTTACTCAGCTTATAGGTAAAATTGATAAACATAAAAATGAACTACTTAAACAAGAAGCCGATTTAGGTACTAGAATTAATCGCATGGATCTAACAATCAATCGTCTGGACGATGATAAAGTTAATTTTACTGATTTGATGTCTCAAAATGAAGATATTGATGTTGCAGAAGTAATTATGAAAATGAAATCTCAGGAAATGGTTTATAATGCAGCGTTAATGTCATCTTCTAAAATTATGCAAACTACGTTGTTGGATTTTATAAGATAGAAAATTTTAATAATAAAGATTTTAATAAATAATAATAGACGCATTAGAATATGCGTCTAAATTATTATTAAGTGGAATAAAATACCAAAATAATTTATTTGTTATATCTTTCTATGTTAAATAATGAATGATATAATAGTATTATGGTATATTTTGTATGAATTACTTATTTATTCCTAGATAAACAAGTTTCATGTTATAAACAAATAATCTCGTAAGGGGTGGTAGAAATGCTAATTGATACAAAGCATTTTGGTAAAATAGAAGTTGATAAAGAACATATTAATACATTTGATGAAGGAATTTTTGGATTTACTCAATATCACGAGTTCACTATTATACACGAAAATGATATCTTTTGTTGGTTACAGTCAATAGAAGATAAAGATATAGTATTACCGATGATATGTACACCGTTGGTATTTCCAGATTATAGTCCAGAAGTCAAGGATGAATTGATTTTGCGGATTGGAGATTTAAAAGAGGAAGATTTACTTTTATACAGTATAATTGTAGTTCCAACAGATATTGAGAAAATGACTACTAACTTAAAGGCTCCAATTATTGTTAATGCTAAGACTAAAAGAGGTATTCAAATTATACTAAATGACAATAAATATAAGATTAAACAGAATTTATATGAACACCTTAAACTATTAAAGCAAAAGGTGGGTGAATAATATGTTGGCATTATCTAGGAAAAAAGGCGAAGGTATTATTATTGGAGATGATATTGAATTAATAATTTTAGAAATTGGTAAAGATCAAGTACGAATCGGTATAAATGCGCCTAAGGATATTACTATTCATCGTAAAGAAATCTATGTACAGATTCAAGAAGAAAATAAAAAAGCTAGTAATACAACTGATCAAGGTATTAATAAATTAAAAGATTTATTTATAAAAAATTCATAAAACTATAAAGTTTATTTTAAATATACCGATATAATATGTGTATAATAATTTATGTGTAATAACGCATAATTATTAAAAAATAATATTGGCAAGGATGCCAAGCAAAATTCAAGGAGGAATTTATTATGATTATTAATCACAATATGATGGCAATGAATACGCATCGTCAAATGGGTGGAATCGCTACATCCCAATCAAAGGCAACGGAAAAATTATCATCAGGTCTTAGAATTAATAGAGCAGGTGATGATGCAGCTGGTCTTGCAATTTCTGAAAAAATGAGAGCACAAGTTAGAGGATTAAATCAAGCTTCTAGAAATGCTCAAGATGGTATCTCTCTAATTCAAACTGCTGAAGGTGCGTTAACTGAAACTCATGCTATGCTTCAAAGAATGAGAGAATTATCAGTTCAAGCTTCTACAGATACAGCGACAGATTTAGATAGAGATCAGTTAGATGCTGAATTTCAACAATTGAAATCAGAAATCAATGATATTGCTTCTCAAACAAAATTTAATAAAATGACTCTTCTGGATGGTAATTTTGGTAATTCAGTTGATCAAGATGCTGCTAACTCTACAGCATTAGCAGTAGCTGGAGTAACTTCAATATCAGGTAGTGGTGCTGCAGAAACATATACAATTGCAGATGATGGTACTGATTTAACTGTTACAGATGTTGCAGGTAATAGTGTTACTATAGCTGGAGGTACTATGGGTGCAGGTGCACAAACTGTAAAAATTGAAGAATTTGACATTTCTATATCAACAGGTAGTGCTTTTGTTGCTGCATCATTAAATGGTACAGATGTAGTTATCGGTGGAACGGGTTCAGTAGCATTTCAAACAGGAGCTAATGCTGGAGAGACTATGACATTAGGGATTAGTAACATGGATGCCACTGGTCTTGGAGTAAATACTAATGATTTACAAGATACTACAAATGCTTCTGCTTCTATTACTAATATTGATTCAGCAATCAAACTAGTTTCTGATGAAAGAGCTAAACTTGGTGCGAAACAAAATAGATTAGAACATAGAATTAATAATTTGAACACATCATCAGAAAATCTGCAAGCGGCAGAATCAAGAATTAGAGACGTTGATATGGCAAAAGAGATGATGAATTTTACAAAACAAAACATCTTAATGCAAGCGGCACAGTCAATGTTAGCGCAAGCAAATCAAGCACCTCAAGGGGTACTCCAATTATTAAGATAATTAATTTTTGAGTCGCAAAGTATAGATTAGATAATTATAAATTGAACATTTTAAAAAGAAGTTAAGAGTTATATCTTTAAATTAAATAAATCTAAAATCTAAAAAAGCATTATTAATAAGGAAAGAGTTAATTATTCTCCTTACGAATAATGCTTTTTTAGTTACTTTAAATATAATTATGCATCTCTAACACATCCATAACAAATATGTATAAATCAATCCATTAAAATGCTAATACATTAATGTACCTCAGGCATTAATCTGTTGATATATTATAATTAATAAATAATATTTATAATTGTATATATGAAAAAAGTTATAAAAAATATAAAAAAAGCTAAAGTTGTTATTATGAATAACCGATATATACTTTGAAAGAAATTATATAAGAAATATAAGGCATAAACAAGGATGATAAATAGAAACTTACAATATTTGGCAGGATGCCGAACAAAGTAAGTCTAAGTATCATACGTGTTTATGCCTTATTGCATGTGAATCAAGGAGGAAAAAATATGTTAGTATTAGGCAGGAAGCCAGGACAATATGTAATGATAGGTGAAAAAGTTAAGGTGGAGGTAGTAAAAAGTAAAGATGGTGACTTACGTCTTGCAATAGATGCCCCAAAAGATATTTCGATTATTAGAGGAGAAATATTCGAAAAACAAAGTATCAAATAAAGATTATTAACAATTATATAAAGAAATAAACTTCAAGGATGAGGGAATTATTTCAACCGTAGACTAGTAAAGGATTACTAGTAGAGGGTTGGGTTAATTCCCTTTTTTAATTAGATAATAAGCCAGTAATGTGTATCAAATGGCTTTTTATAAATAAAAATAGGTGACAATGGAAGGTCATCTTAAAAATTCAAGGAGGTAATATTTATGATTATCAATCACAATATGTTAGCAATGAATACTCATCGTCAAATGGGTGCTATTGGTACAAATCAAGCAAAATCAACAGAGAAATTATCATCAGGTATGAGAATTAATCGTGCTGGTGACGATGCTGCAGGTCTTGCAATAAGTGAAAAAATGAGAGGGCAAATTAGAGGATTAAACCAAGCATCTAGAAATGCTCAAGATGGTATTTCTTTGATTCAAACTGCAGAAGGTGCTTTATCTGAAACTCATTCAATGCTTCAAAGAATGAGAGAGTTAGCGGTACAATCTAATAATGGGACTAATACTAATGATGATTTGTTAGAATTACAAAAAGAATTCAATCAGTTAAATAGTGAAGTTGATAGAATTGCCGAGAAGACAGAGTTCAATACCAAACAGCTTCTTAAAGGAACATTAGGTGTAAGTATGGCGGATGGTACTCTTACTAAGGCAGCTGCCACTGCAGAAGGTGTTAGTTTTGATGTATCTGGAGTGAAGACTGGCGAAACTTTAACTTTTGATGTTTCAGTAGCAGGTAAAGTCACAGTTGAAGGTACTAATAGTGGAGTAACACAAACGGTAACTGTTGGAGATATAGCAGATGTAAAAGCTGGGACTACTCTTAATTTTGATAAGTTAGGCTTAACTGTTAACTTTACAGCTGATGACGACTTTGCAACACTTGCTGATGGTAAAACTATTACAACAACAGGGACAGCATTGAATTTTCAGATTGGTGCAAATAAAGATACAGTACTTGGGATAAGTATATCTGCAATGGATAAAGCTAATCTAGGAACAGGAACAGCAGTGGCTGGTGATGTTGCAAATATTGGAGCTGTTGATTTGACGGCAGCAGGACAAGGGTTTGATAAGAATATAGTGGTTATTGATAAAGCTATATCTCAAGTATCTTCCCAACGTTCTTCACTTGGTGCTTTCCAAAACAGATTAGAGCACACAATTAAGAATTTAGATACTTCTTCTGAAAACTTACAATCATCAGAATCAAGAATTAGAGACGTAGACATGGCAAAAGAAATGATGGAATTCACTAAGAATAACATTCTTCAACAAGCTGCTCAATCTATGTTAGCTCAAGCAAATCAAGCTCCTCAAGGAGTACTTCAATTATTAAGATAATTGTAGATGAAATTAATAAAAGAGGGTCAAGGAATATTTCCTTTGGCTCTTTTTTTATAAAATAATTTAATTATTATATTAAGTTATTTTATTAGAATTACGATATAGTTAGTAGAGATTATTTCACAAGGAGGTTCAGTTATGAGAATTGAATCAGAAAATATAAATGGTTATTATAATTCGCATTCTCAAGGTGACGTAAGTAGAAAAGAAAGTAATCATGTAGTTGAAAAAGATAAAATTAAACCAAGGGAAATGGTTAGTGAATTACCTAATAATAGTGATAATAAAAAAACTCAAGAACACGAAGTAATAGAAGCCATTGAAAAAGCAAACAAACATTTCAAATCATATGATAGAAGATTAGAATTTTCTATTCATGAAAAAACTAAACAAATCATGGTTAAAGTAATAAATACTGATGATGATAGTATTGTAAGAGAAATACCATCTGAGAAGATACTCGATATGGTTGCAAAACTATGGGAAATGTCAGGTATATTCGTTGATGAGAAAAGATAAGGAGTGATTTAATGGGAATTCAATTTTCTGGTCTAGCATCTGGACTTGATACAGATAATATTATTAAAGAATTGATGAAAGCAGAAAGAATAAAAGTAGATAGGGTAAAAAAAGACAGAACTAAACTTGAATGGAAGAAAGATATATGGAAAGATATGAATTCCAAGATGTATTCTTTTTACACTAAAAATATTTATGATTTAAAATCTAGAGGAACTTTCACAAAAAAAAATGCGTTATCCTCTAATGAGGCTCTTATATCAGCTAAGGCGGGCATATCTGCTGTGGAAGGAACGCATACGGTAACAGTGAATCATCTTGCGAAAGGATCATTTCTAACAGGTAACGAGGTGACAACAGATAGAAACGCTGCAGATATTACATCTTCAACTGTTGCTGGAGATTTAATTGATTTTGGAGGGGCTACTGAAAAAACAATTAAGATTAGTTTGGATAACGGAACAACTTATTCTGAGGATATTAAAATACTAGCTACTGATACAATTACTGAAATAACAAATAAGATAAAAGAAAAACAAGGAGATATCAATGTATCCTTCGATAATAATTTCAATAGGCTAATGATGTCAACTAAAGAGCAGGGACTAGGAAAACAAATCATGGTAGCTGGAGATGATGCATTACTTACATCATTAGGCTTAGTACCCTCCAAAAGAGCAGGAACTGCTGGACAAGATGCGGAATTTGTTTATAATCAAACAACTTTAACTTCAAGTAGCAATGAAGTAACTATAAATGGTCTTATTTTAACATTAAAAGGCGAAGGAGAAACTGCTAATATAACAGTTAATCAAGATACAGAAGCAATATATAATAAAGTTAAAGAATTTGTAACAGAATATAATAAATTGCTTTTAGAAATAAATGATAAAGTCTATGCGGATAGAGCGAAAGGATATGAACCATTAACAGAAGATGAAAAAAAATCTATGTCAGAAGATGAGGTAGAACTCTGGGAAGATAAAATCAAAGATTCATTGTTAAGAAGAGACAGTGCTTTATCTGGGTTAAAGGATTCAATGAGAAGCATTTTGTGTAATAGTAGTGGTGTAGATACAAGTGGTTTTGAATTTGATTTTTTATCTGAATTAGGTATTGTAACTGGTGATTATAGTGAAAAAGGGCTGTTACACATTAATGGAGATGAAGATGATCCGTTATATGCTGCTAAAAAAAATAGTTTAAAAATAGCTATTGAAGAAGACCCAGAAAAAGTAGCTGATTTATTAAATGCTATTGGTGATAAACTTCATTCTACAATGCAAGAAAAAATGAAATCTACTGAAATAAGCAGTGCACTTACATTTTTCAATGACAAACAAATAGATAAACAAATTGATAGCTATAAAGACCGTATAGAAGAATTAGAAGAAAGATTAACTAATGTAGAACAACGTTATTATCAACAATTCACTGCTATGGAAAAAGCGATACAAATGATGAATAATCAAAGTGCTTCACTAGCATCGATGTTAGGAGGAGGGGCGTAATGATTTATAATAATGCTTATAATCAATACCAAAACAACGCAATCTTAACCGCTTCCCCACAAGAACTAACACTAATGTTATATAACGGAGCAATAAAATTCTGCAACCAAGCTATCGTATCAATAGACAATAATGAAATGGAAAAAGCACATAATTACATTAGTAGAGTAGAAGATATTATAGAAGAATTTGTTATTACATTAGATGAAAAATATCCAGTAGCCGAAAGCTTTAAGAAAATGTATGACTATATAAATGATAGACTAGTTGAAGCTAATGTAACTAAAGACAAGGGAGTATTAGAAGAAGTTCTAGGTTACCTAAGAGAACTTAGAGATACTTGGAAAGAAGCCATGAAACTTGCAAAGATGCCTAAAAACAAAGACACAACTAACGCTACAGAATAAAGGAGTGAAGTGATACTATGGATATAGCAGCACTATCAACATCTTTGTCACAAGGGAAAATTATGTCTCAAGTTAATATTTCATTAAGTAAGATGGGTATGGATATGGTTAAACAGCAGGGACAAGCGTTAACTGAACTTATGCAATCTACTTCGCTTGAAACATCAGTGAATCCACATATAGGAGCTAATATAGATATTAAGCTGTAATTAACATAATTAACATTTACTTATATAGTAGAAAAGAGGTATTTGTATGTCGGATATCAACACCTATCTTAATATATTATTAGATTCGTTGAATAAGAAGTCAGACGTTCTTAAGAAAATTCATGATGTTACTAGAAAACAAAGTGACTATGTTAATAATAATGAATTCGATTTAGAAGAATTTAATATGTTTATGGCTGAAAAACAAGAATATATTGATACCATAGAAATTCTTGACTCAGGTTTTCAATCAACATTTAACAGAATCTCGAAAGAACTTGAAGGTAACATTAACCTATATAGAGATAAAATAAAGTTACTAAAAGATAAAATAACAAGTGTATCTGAGATTGGTATAGATATACAAGTATTAGAAGAAAAGAATAAAGTATTAATAGAAGAACACTTCAATAATAAAAAAAGAGAAATAAAAACTTTTAAAAAGAGCAAAAAAACAGCCACAAACTACTATAAAAATATGAATAACTCATTAAAAGATAAATCATATTTCCTTGATCAGAAAAAGTAAGATAAATCTTATAACTTAATAATTACAACGATATTCATAAAATTGTTGCGAAAACCTTGACAGTAGAACCCACAATATGATATATTATATACGCATATTTGTAGGGCTCTTTTTTTTTATGCCTTAAAATAATGTGTATTTCTCTAAACTTATAGACAAGTGGAGGTGGAAGTTGTGCGTGTCAAAATAACTTTAGAATGTACTGACTGCAAGCAAAGAAATTACAACACAACAAAAGAGAAGAGATTACATCCAGAAAGACAAGAAACAAAAAAATACTGCAGATTCTGTAGAAAACATACTCTTCATAAAGAGACTAAATAATTTTCTGCAATAATTTGCACAAAGGAAGTGAAAACATGGGTGAAGCAAAAGTTGTTAAAAAGAAAAGCTTTTTTAAAGGTTTAAAAGGTGAATTTAAAAAGATCATTTGGCCTGACAGAACAACATTAGCAAAACAAACAGTTACGGTATTATTTGTTTCATTAGTGGTTGGAGCTATAATTACTGTAATAGACCTATTGTTTCAAGCAGGAGTAGGGTATATTTATTAAACTAATAAGGTATACTCTTCAAGTAGGTAAAGATTGTAATCCTTTGGGCTATGGTCTAAGTGAAAAAAGTAAAGAAGGATGGTTCTATGGCAGAAGAAGCTAAATGGTTTGTTGTGCATACTTATTCAGGGTATGAGAACAAAGTTAAAGCTAATATTGAAAAATTAGTTGATAACAGAAAATTACATGACCAGATATTAGAGGTAATTGTACCACTATACAAAGTTATAGAAGAAAAGAATGGAAATAAAAAAGAAGTTGAGAAAAAAACATTTCCAGGTTACGTTATCATTAAAATGGTCATGAACGACGATACATGGTACGTTGTAAGAAACACTAGAGGTGTTACTGGATTTGTTGGACCTGGATCAAAACCTGTACCTTTATCTGAAGAAGAGATAAAAAATATGGGTATTGATATTGAGGTTGTTAACATTGAGGTAGAGACTGGTGATTCCGTTAAAGTTACTGAAGGACCTTTTGAAGGATCTGTAGGTGTTGTTAAGGAAATTCATGAGCATAAACGTACCGTAATAGTTAATCTTTCAATATTTGGTAGAGAAACACCAGTAGAATTAGACTTTACAAAAATGGAAAAACTTTAATTAATTATTGGTTTAATAGTATGAACTTCGTTTGTTCATGCTAGTGGGAGGGAAATCCCGTTAAATACCACAAAATTCAGGAGGTGCCCTTAATGGCTAAGAAAGTTACAGGAATGATAAAATTACAAATTCCAGCTGGTAAAGCTACACCAGCACCACCAGTAGGTCCAGCACTAGGACAACATGGTGTGAACATAATGCAATTTACAAAAGAATTTAATGCTAAGACAGCTGATCAAGCAGGAATGATTATTCCAGTAGTAATTACTGTATATCAAGATAGAAGTTTTAGTTTTATTACTAAGACTCCACCAGCAGCTGTATTACTTAAAAAAGCTTGTAAAATAGACTCTGGTTCAGGAGTTCCTAATAAAACTAAAGTAGCTACAATTTCTAAAGAAGAAGTTCAAAAAATTGCAGAATTAAAAATGAATGATTTAAATGCAAGTTCTGTTGAATCTGCTATGAGTATGATTGCTGGAACTGCAAGAAGCATGGGAATTGTTGTAGAATAGACAGTGATACTACAAAATTCACACTGTGGGAGGGTTGCTCCCGATATTACCACAAGGAGGTTAATGAAATGAAAAGAGGAAAAAGATATAAAGAGGCTGCTAAGTTAGTCGATAGAACAACACTATATGATCCAAAAGAAGCTACTGATATTGTTGTAAAAACAGCTAGTGCTAAATTTGACGAAACTATTGAGTGTCATATTAAATTAGGTGTAGACAGCCGTCATGCTGACCAACAAGTACGTGGAGCTGTAGTACTTCCACATGGAACAGGTAAAACAATTAGAGTATTAGTATTTGCCAAAGGTGATAAATTAAAAGAAGCCGAAGAAGCAGGAGCAGACTTTGTTGGAGGGAATGAATTAATCCCTAAGATTCAAAATGAAGGTTGGTTAGATTTTGATGTTGTAGTAGCGACACCTGATATGATGGCAGTTGTAGGTAGACTTGGACGTATACTTGGTCCAAAAGGATTAATGCCAAATCCAAAAGCTGGAACAGTAACAATGGACGTTGCAAAAGCTATTAATGATATAAAAGCTGGTAAAATTGAGTATAGATTAGACAAAACTAATATTATTCATGTTCCAATCGGAAAAGTATCATTTGGAACAGAAAAGATTATGGACAACTTCCACACTTTAATGAGCGCAATTATAAAGGCAAAGCCATCGGCTGCCAAAGGTCAATATTTGAGAAGTGTTGCTATAACTTCAACAATGGGACCTGGAATTAAAATCAACGGAGATAAATTAACTGTAGAAAAATAGTTGACAGGCTATTGAGTAGATGATATAATACGTTGAATAATTAAATATAAGTAATCTCATTGGAGATAACTTAACTGTAGACAGTAGGTACTGATTAGTGTAAAGGGTAACCACCTACCGAGGTATTACAAGTAAACAATAACAATTTTGAATTAAGTTCTGATTGTTTATTGATATTGAATTGTTAACCTCTTTGTCTATGGATGAAGAGGTTTTATTTATTAAGTACAAAACGAAAGTTTTTACTAAATATAATACGATGAAAATCGTGCTAAAAACCGCAACATTGAATTTAAGGAGGTGTACAGGATGCCAAATGTAGAATTAAAGCAAACAGTAGTAGATGAAATCAAAGAAAAACTTGAAGGTGCATCATCTATAGTGCTCGTTGATTATCGTGGTTTAACAGTTGAAGAAGATACAAAACTACGTAAAGACCTAAGAGAAGGAAATGTTATCTATAAAGTGTATAAAAACACAATGATGAATTTTGCTTTAAAAGGTACAGAGTTCGAAGAGTTAAAAGATCATTTAGCTGGTCCTAGTGCTATTGCAATAAGTTATGAAGATCCTATTGCTGGACCTAGAATACTTAAAAATGCAGCAAAAGACTTTAAGAACCTTGATTTTAAAGCTGGTGTTGTAGAAGGAATTTACTATGATGTTGAAGGTATTAAGAAAGTAGCTTCAATACCTACAAGAGATGAATTGCTTGCAAAATTACTTGGAAGCTTCCAATCTCCTATTTCAACATTTGCTCGTACAGTTAAGGCTATTGCGGACAAAGTAGAAGAAACAGGAGTTGAAACAGCTGCATCATTAGCAGTTGAGAAAACAGAAGAAAAAGTTGAAGAAGCGCAAGAAAAAACAGAAGAATAATATAATAATTTCGGAGGTGTATGATAATGGCAAAATTAACAACAGCAGAAATAATGGATGCTATTAAAGAATTATCAGTATTAGAATTAAATGAATTAGTAACAGCGTGTGAAGAAGAATTTGGTGTATCAGCAGCGGCAGGTGTTGTAATGGCAGCTCCTGGAGCAGCTGGAGCAGTAGCTGAAGAAAAAACTGATTTTGATGTTGAATTAACAGCAGCAGGATCACAAAAAATCAAAGTAATCAAAGCAGTAAGAGAAATTACTGGTTTAGGATTAAAAGAAGCAAAAGCATTAGTTGAAGGTGCTCCAACAAATGTTAAAGAAGGCGTAGCTAAAGATCAAGCTGAAGAAATGAAAGCTAAATTAGAAGAAGTAGGCGCATCTGTAACATTAAAATAATAATGAATTAAGGCCTCTAGCTAAGCTAGAGGCTAAATTTATAAAAATCGATATTTCAGGAAGTAAACTGAATCTAAAAGTAAATAAATTATGTAGATATTATTCTACATTAATCTCATTAAATTGCGGCTAAGGTCGCTTTTATTAATTTCTAGTGATACTTGTTTATTCATCCAAATATACAGTTTTTCAATTTCAAAAATAATAATCTGAAAAAAATCCAAAAAATTATTGACACACATTCTAATGTGTGGTAATATTTGATAATGCATTATTGTGGAGTTGTATGCTCATTAATTGTGTATACAAAAAACTTAACAAATAATATAAAACGAAAAATAACTCTGAGGAGTTGATTTTAACTGATATTAGACCATTCAGTAGTCTTAAATGAATAATAGTTTAATAGTTGTCAATGATATAAAAGATGATTAATGATACATGATGAAATCGGTAAAAAATTATTTTTTGCCAAATCATTGTATTTTTAGATAAATTTAAATTTAGCCAAGGGGTGAAACGTACATGGAAAAAAACAGAATTCGACCTATGAAGATCGGGAGAGGCCTTAGAATGAGTTACTCCCGTAGAAAAGAAGTCCTAGATATGCCAAATTTAATAGAAGTACAAAAAAACTCTTATCAATGGTTTTTAAAAGAAGGACTTAAGGAAGTATTTCGTGATATATCCCCTATTACTGATTATAGTGGGAACTTGGTACTAGAACTTATAGATTTCTCACTTAATAAAGAATTAAAGTACACAATTGAAGAATGCAAAGAAAGAGATGCCACTTATGCAGCTCCGTTAAAAGTAAAAGTCAGACTTATTAATAAGGAAAAAGATGAAATTAACGAACATGAAATTTTCATGGGTGACTTGCCTGTAATGACAGAAACAGGTACATTTATTATTAATGGTGCAGAGAGAGTTATTGTTAGTCAACTAGTTCGTTCGCCTGGAATATATTATAATATTAATTTTGATAAGATTGGTAAAAGATTATTCTCAGCAACAGTAATCCCTAATAGAGGGGCTTGGTTGGAATACGAAACTGACTCTAATGATATTTTTTACGTACGTGTTGATAGAACAAGAAAAGTACCAATAACAGTATTAATACGAACATTAGGTATTGGAACAGATGCGGCTATTGTGGATTTATTTGGGGAAGAGCCTAAAATACTTGCTAGTATTGAAAAGGATGGAACAACATCTTATGAAGAAGGATTAATTGAGATTTATAAGCGTATAAGACCGGGAGAACCACCAACAGTAGAAAGCGCTGAGTCATTAATCAATACGATGTTTTTTGATTCTAGAAGATATGATTTGGCTAAAGTGGGACGTTATAAATTTAATAAGAAATTAGCACTAAAAAATAGAGTAAAGGGTTTTACCCTATCAGAATCAGTTGTTGATGGATCAACAGGTGAAGTAATTGCAGAGGCTGGAACTATAATTACTGAAGAAATAGCAGAGAGTATCCAAGATGCTGCGACACCATATGTTTGGGTTACTGTAGAAGATAGAAAAGTAAAAGTCCTATCTAATCTCGCTGTAGATATAAGTAAATTTGTAGATATAGATCCAAAAGAGTTTGATATCTATGAAAAAGTATACTACAAAGCATTAGAAGAAATATTAGAAGAATATGATGACATAGAAGAAATTAAAGAAGCTATTAAGAAAAACATACACAAATTAGTTCCTAAGCATGTCACAAAAGAAGATATATTAGCTTCAATTAACTATAACATTGCTTTAGAATATGGTATCGGAAACAAAGATGACATTGACCATTTAGGAAACAGAAGAATCCGTGCTGTAGGTGAATTATTACAAAATCAATTCAGAATTGGTTTATCTAGATTAGAACGTGTTGTTAGAGAAAGAATGACAATACAAGATAGTGATGGTATATCACCACAGACACTAATAAATATTAGACCTGTTACAGCAGCTATTAAAGAATTCTTTGGTAGTTCACAGCTGTCTCAATTTATGGATCAGAATAATCCTTTGGCTGAGTTAACTCATAAAAGACGTTTGTCAGCTCTTGGACCAGGTGGTCTTTCAAGAGAGCGTGCAGGTTTCGAGGTTCGTGACGTCCATCACTCTCACTATGGTAGAATGTGTCCTATAGAAACGCCTGAAGGACCTAACATTGGACTAATTAACTCCTTAGCTTGTTATGCAAGGATTAATGAGTATGGATTTATTGAAGCGCCTTACAGAAAGATTGATAAAACTTCTGGAGTACCAGTAGTTACAGATAAAGTAATTTATGTAACAGCTGACGAAGAAGAAAACTATAGAGTAGCGCAAGCTAATGAAACACTTGATGAAAAAGGACATTTCTTACACAAATATGTTACAGGTAGACATAAAGAGGATATATTAGAGATGGATGCTAACGCTATTGATTTAATGGACGTATCTCCTAAACAATTGTTCTCAGTTGCAACATCAATGATTCCTTTCCTTGAAAATGATGATGCTAACCGTGCATTAATGGGATCTAACATGCAGCGACAAGCTGTACCATTACTGATGACAGATTCTTCAATCGTAGGTACAGGGATGGAACATAAAGCAGCTATAGACTCTGGTGTAGTAATTATCGCTAAACGACCAGGTGTTGTTGAAAGGGTTGCTTCCAAAAAGGTAGTTATTAAAACTGATGATGGACAACGAGATATTTATAAGTTACAAAAATTTTCAAGAAGTAACCAAGGTACTTGTATTAACCAAAGACCAATAGTTAATAAAGGTCAAAGAATTGAAGTTGGTGAAGTTATAGCTGATGGACCATCAACTGACCATGGTGAAATAGCATTAGGTAAAAACCCTCTAATTGGATTTATGACTTGGGAAGGTTATAACTTTGAGGATGCAATTTTATTGAGTGAGAATTTAGTGAAAGAAGATGTGTATACATCTGTTCATATAGAAGAATATGAGGCAGAAGCAAGAGATACTAAGCTTGGGCCAGAAGAAATTACTAGAGATGTACCAGGTGTTGGTGAAGATGCCTTAAAAGACCTAGACGAAAGAGGTATTATAAGGATTGGAGCAGAGGTACGTGCTAACGATATATTAGTTGGTAAAGTAACACCAAAGGGTGAAACAGAATTAACAGCAGAAGAAAGACTTCTTAGAGCTATATTTGGTGAAAAAGCTAGAGAAGTTAGAGATACATCTCTTAGAGTACCACATGGAGAAACGGGTATTATAGTAGATGTGAAAGTATTTACTAGAGAAAATGGCGACGAATTGCCACCTGGAGTAAATCAATCTGTTAGAGCATATATAGCACAGAAAAGAAAAATATCTGTTGGAGATAAAATGGCTGGACGACATGGTAACAAAGGTGTTATCTCTAGGATTTTACCAGTTGAAGATATGCCATTCCTACCTAATGGTAGACCTCTTGATATCGTTCTTAATCCATTAGGGGTGCCATCCCGTATGAATATAGGACAGGTACTTGAAGTCCATTTAGGATTAGCTGCAAAAGCTCTTGGATTCAAAATTGCTACACCAGTTTTTGATGGAGCAAATGAAAATGATATCATGGATACACTTGAACTTGCTAATGATTATGTCAATAAAGATTTCGATACATTCTGTGATAGATATGCAGAATCATTAAGACCAGACGTACTAAAATATTTAGATGATAATAAAACTCATCGTGAAGAATGGTCAGGTGTTCCGATTTCAAGAGACGGTAAGATATTCTTGAAAGACGGTAGAACGGGAGAATACTTTGATAATCCTGTTACAGTAGGATACATGCATTACCTAAAACTTCACCACTTGGTTGACGATAAGATTCATGCTAGATCAACTGGACCTTATTCATTAGTAACTCAACAGCCACTAGGTGGTAAAGCACAATTTGGTGGACAGAGATTTGGTGAGATGGAGGTATGGGCATTAGAAGCATATGGTGCTGCTTATACACTTCAAGAAATATTAACAGTTAAATCTGATGATGTAGTAGGACGTGTAAAAACTTACGAAGCAATAATCAAAGGTGAAAATATACCAGAACCAGGAATACCAGAATCATTCAAAGTATTATTGAAAGAATTACAATCCTTGGCTCTTGATGTGAAAATTCTTAGAAGTGATGCTTCAGAAGTAGAAATCAAGGAAAGTATGGATGATGCAGATGACTTATCTATCAACTTAGAAGGTAAAGAAGATGAATATATTTCTTCAGACGTAGTAAGCGGTGGAGCTAGTAAGAGAGAAACTTCAGAAACGAATGAACTGTTTGAGGATATTGAAGATGATAGTTATGAAGAAATAGATAAAGAAAAATTTATAATATCAGATGAAAAAACATTATTTGACGATGAGAAGTAAGAAGGGAGTGTCCAAGAGTGCCAAACGAGAATATAGAGCAATCAGTAAGCTTTGATGCTATTAAGATTGGCTTAGCATCTCCTGAAAGAATTAGAGAATGGTCAAAGGGAGAAGTAAAAAAACCTGAAACAATTAACTACAGAACTTTAAAACCAGAAAGAGATGGTTTGTTCTGTGAAAAGATTTTTGGACCTAGTAAAGATTGGGAATGTCATTGCGGTAAGTATAAAAAAATACGATATAAAGGTGTAGTATGTGATCGTTGTGGTGTTGAGGTAACAAAGTCCAAGGTACGTAGAGAAAGAATGGGACACATTGAATTAGCGGCGCCTGTATCTCACATATGGTATTTTAAAGGTATTCCTAGTAGAATGGGATTAATCCTTGACTTATCTCCAAGAACTCTTGAGAAAGTACTATACTTTGCGTCATATATTGTAATAGATCCTGGAGAAACAGGATTACAATATAAACAAATCTTGACAGAAAAAGAATATAGAGATGCTTATGAAAAGTACGGTAATAAATTTAGAGCCGGTATGGGAGCAGAATCTATAAAAGAAATTTTGGCTAATATTCAATTAGAAAAGGAATCAATTGAATTAAGAAAAGCTCTAAAAGAATCTTCAGGGCAAAAAAGAGCTAGAATAATAAAAAGACTAGAAGTAATAGATGCCTTTTTCAAATCCAATAACAAGCCAGAGTGGATGATTATGGAAGTTGTTCCAGTAATTCCACCAGATCTAAGACCAATGGTTCAATTGGATGGAGGTAGATTTGCTACATCTGATCTTAATGATTTATATAGAAGAGTTATAAATAGAAACAATAGACTTAAAAGATTACTTGATCTTGGAGCGCCTGATATTATTGTACGTAATGAAAAAAGAATGCTTCAAGAAGCGGTAGATGCACTTATAGACAATGGTAGAAGAGGTAGACCAGTAACTGGACCAGGTAATAGACCATTAAAATCATTATCTGATATGTTAAAAGGTAAGCAAGGACGTTTCAGACAGAACTTGTTGGGTAAACGTGTTGACTATTCTGGACGTTCAGTTATCGTTGTTGGCCCAGAGCTTAAGATATTCCAGTGCGGTTTACCAAAAGAAATGGCAATTGAGTTATTTAAGCCATTTGTTATGAAAAAATTAGTTAGTGATGGATTAGCTCATAATATAAAATCAGCTAAAAAAATGGTTGAGAGACTAGAATCAGACGTATGGGATGTATTGGAAGAAGTTATTAAAGAACATCCTGTTATGCTTAACCGTGCTCCTACACTTCACCGTTTAGGTATTCAAGCTTTTGAACCTGTATTAGTGGAAGGTAAGGCCATTAAGCTACATCCTTTAGTTTGTACAGCGTATAATGCCGATTTTGATGGTGACCAAATGGCTGTCCATGTACCGCTATCAGTAGAAGCACAAGCTGAATGTAGATTTTTGCTTCTTTCACCTAATAACCTATTAAAACCTTCAGATGGTGCTCCAGTATCCGTTCCTTCTCAAGATATGGTACTAGGTACTTATTATCTGACTCTTGAAAAAGAGGGAGAAAAAGGTGAGGGCTATTATTTTAAAGATGAAAATGAAGCTATGCTTGCTTATGAAAATAAAGAAATAACTTTACATGCTAAGATACATGTAAGAAGAACAATGGAAATTGATGGAGAATTTAAACAACAATTAGTTAAATCATCAGTTGGTAGAATCATATTTAATGAAGCCATACCACAAGACCTTGGGTTTGCTACTAGAGAGAAACCAGAGGATATATTCAAGTATGAGATTGACTTTTTAGTAGGTAAAAAGCAATTAAAGGATATATTGTATAGATGTATTATAACTCATGGATCAACTAAAACATCAGAAGTTCTTGATGGGATTAAGAAACTTGGTTTTAAATACTCTACAAGAGGTGCGTTAACTGTATCAGTTTCAGATATGGAAGTACCTGCAAGCAAAAAAGAAATAATTAAAAATGCAGAAGAAACTGTAGAAAAAATAACAAAACAATTCAAACGTGGATTCATGACTAATGAAGAAAGACGTTTAAAAGTTATTGAAACATGGAAAAATGCAGATGATACTATTACAGAAGCCTTACTTGGTGGACTTGGAAAATATAATAATATCTACATGATGGCTGACTCTGGAGCCAGAGGTTCTGATAAGCAGATTAAACAGTTAGGTGGTATGCGTGGACTTATGGCGGATACATCAGGTAAGACTATCGAATTACCAATCAAATCTAACTTCCGTGAAGGACTAGACGTACTTGAATACTTTATTTCTGCTCACGGAGCTAGAAAAGGACTTGCTGATACTGCATTACGTACAGCCGATTCAGGATATTTGACAAGAAGACTTGTTGATGTTTCTCAAGATTTAATTATTAGGGAACATGATTGTTGTGATAAAAACAATGCCCCTGGTATGTGGATAAAAGCTTTTAAAGATGGTAATGAAGTAATCGAAAGTTTACAGGAAAGAATCACTGGAAGATGGTCTGTTGAAGAAATTAAGAATCCAAAGACTGGTGAGGTTATAGTTGAAAAAGATACACTTATTACACCAATAAAAGCAAAAGCAGTAGTGGATGCAGGTATTGATAAAGTTCATATAAGAACAGTTCTTACTTGTAGATCAGAAATAGGAGTTTGTGCAAAATGCTATGGTTCTAATATGGCAACTGGATTATCTGTTCAAGTAGGGGAATCTGTTGGTATTATTGCAGCACAATCCATCGGAGAACCAGGTACACAGCTTACAATGCGTACTTTCCATACAGGTGGTATTGCTGGAGACGATATAACACAAGGTCTTCCTCGTGTAGAGGAACTATTTGAAGCTAGAAAACCAAAGGGATTAGCAATAATTGCGGAATTTGGTGGATTGGCTAGAATTAATGATACACGTAAAAAACGTGAAGTAGTAATAACAAGCGATGAAACTGGTGAAAGCAAAGCTTATTTAATACCATATGGTTCAAGAATCAAGGTAATGGATGGCGATGTAATAGAAGCTGGGGATGAATTGACAGAAGGTAGTGTTAATCCACACGATATCTTGAAAATCAGAGGAAGCAGAAGTGTTCAAGATTATATGTTACAAGAAGTTCAACGTGTTTACAGACTTCAAGGTGTGGAGATTAACGATAAGCATATAGAAGTTATTGTTAGGCAGATGTTAAAGAAAATAAGAATAGAAGATAGTGGTGAAAGTGACTTCTTACCAGGAAGTTTAGTTGATAGGTTAGAGTTTGAGAAAATTAACGAAAAACTTGCTAGCAATGGTTTGGAATCAGCAGAAGGAACTCAAGTTATGCTTGGTATAACAAAGGCTTCCTTAGCAACTAATTCATTCTTATCAGCAGCATCTTTCCAAGAGACTACAAAAGTATTGACGGAAGCTGCAATAAAAGGAAAATCTGATCCACTTATTGGATTGAAAGAAAACGTAATTATCGGTAAGCTTATACCAGCAGGTACTGGTATGGAAAGATACCGAAATGTTGGAATTGAAAAATATGTAGAAGAAGAACCACTTATTGACGATGTTCTTTTTGAAGAATAAAGGTAAAAATACAAAATTCGCCCTAGATTTAAATAAATCTAGGGCGTTTTATTAAAATCCTTGACATTTATAAAAAATAGTGTTAAAATTCAGCAGTGTGCATTGTAATAATTTTTTTAGTGACCGAAAGGGATGATCTATGTGCACCGATTAAAAACTAATTCCAAAGTAATTGGAATGAAACAGACTCTTAAAGCTCTTGAAAATGAAGAGGTAAAAGTGCTTTATGTTGCGAAAGATGCACAAGATAAAGTTACTATTAGAGCCATTGAATTGGCTAAGAGTCAGGAAGTTCCTGTAGTATATATAGATACTATGGAGGAATTAGGTTCAGTTTGCGATGTAGAAGTAAAAACAGCAACCGCAGCACTAATTAAATAAGATGTTAGGGCATCTTAAAAGAAATTACAGGAGGTGAAATAGATGCCTACTATTAACCAATTAGTAAGAAAAGGTAGAGCAGTAACAACTAAGAAATCAACAGCACCTGCTCTTCAAAAAGGCTATAACTCTTTACACAAGAGAACTACTGATGTATCAGCACCACAAAAAAGAGGTGTTTGTACTGCAGTAAAAACAGCCACTCCAAAAAAACCAAACTCAGCTCTTCGTAAGATTGCAAGAGTTCGTTTAACTAATGGTATCGAGGTAACAGGCTATATTCCAGGTGAGGGACATAACTTACAAGAACATAGTGTTGTTTTACTAAGAGGTGGAAGGGTAAAAGATTTACCTGGTACACGTTATCATATTGTTAGAGGTACACTTGATACAGCTGGTGTAGCTGACCGTAGACAATCACGTTCAAAATACGGTGCTAAAAGACCAAAAAAATAATTCTTAGTAATCTTTACTAGAATTTAAAATTAGTAAACATAATATGGAGTTAACTCCAGTAATTTGCTAATTAGTGCTAGGTAAAATTGCAATATTACCTGTAGGTTGCAGGATTATATATATATTACGATATACCGAGCACGTAACATGAATATGATTATATTCATGAGTACCGAAGAATTAATTATTATTAAGGAGGGAAGAGCCGTGCCACGTAAAGGACATATTCAAAAAAGAGAAGTATTAGCGGATCCAATATACAGTGACAAAGTGGTAACTAAACTTATCAATAACATTATGTTAGATGGTAGAAAAGGAGCTGCACAAAAAATTGTATACGGAGCATTTAAAAAGGTAGCTGATAAAACTGAAAAAGATGCTGTAGAAGTTTTTAAAGAAGCTATGAATAACATTATGCCAGTTCTTGAAGTTAAAGCTAGACGTGTTGGTGGATCTACTTACCAAGTTCCTATGGAAGTTAGACCTGAGAGAAGACAAGCATTAGGACTTCGTTGGCTAACTATTTACACACGTAAGCGTGGAGAAAGAACTATGGTAGATCGTTTAGCTGCTGAAATTATGGATGCAGCAAACAATACTGGTGCTTCAGTTAAGAAGAGAGAAGATACTCACAAAATGGCAGAAGCAAACAAAGCATTTGCACACTACAGATTCTAATAGTAGTTGCAACCCTATACATTACTCAATTATTATTGATATAATGTATATAATTACACAAAATTACTAATAATGCATATAATAATGTGTTGTGAAAAAACAAATCTATGCGGGAGCTAATGTTTCCGCATAATAATCAATAAATCGTAGCTAAGTAACCGTTGATTACCAAAGGAGGAATAACTTTGGCTGGAAGACAATTCCCACTAGAAAGAACTAGAAACATTGGGATTATGGCTCATATTGATGCAGGTAAAACAACACTAACAGAACGTATCTTATTCTATACAGGAAGAACTCACAAAATTGGGGAAACTCATGAAGGTGCAGCTCAAATGGACTGGATGGAGCAAGAACAAGAAAGAGGAATAACAATTACCTCTGCAGCTACAACTTGTCAATGGTTAAATCATAGGATTAACATTATTGATACACCGGGACACGTTGACTTTACAGTAGAAGTAGAACGTTCTCTTCGTGTTTTAGATGGTTCTGTAGGTGTATTCTGTGCAAAAGGTGGAGTTGAGCCACAATCTGAGACTGTTTGGCGTCAAGCTGATAAATATCATGTACCACGTATGGCATTTGTTAATAAAATGGATATCATGGGTGCAGATTTTTATAATGCAGTTGACATGATGAGAGATAGACTTGGTGCTAATGCAGTACCAATTCAGTTACCAATCGGTGCTGAAGATGATTTCATTGGTCTAGTAGACCTTATGAAAATGAAAGCCTTCATCTATAAAGATGATTTAGGTCAAGATATATCTGAAGAAGAGATCCCTGCTGAATTAGTAGATCAAGCTGAAGAATATCGTGAAGCAATGATTGAGGCTATTGCAGAAACAAATGAAGAATTAATGGAGAAATACCTTGAAGGGGAAGAGCTTACTGAGAAAGAATTGAAAAAAGCTCTTAGAAATGCAGTAATAAACGTTGAGATTATTCCTGTTTTATGTGGAACAGCGTATAGAAACAAAGGTGCTCAAAAATTATTGGATGCCGTTGTTGAATATATGCCAGCACCAGTGGATGTACCAGCGATTACAGGTATTAACCCTGATACAGAAGAAGAAGAGGCTAGACCATCTTCTGATGAGGAACCTTTCTCAGCACTAGCATTCAAGATTATGGCAGATCCATTCGTTGGAAAGCTTGCTTTCTTTAGAGTATATTCAGGAACTACTAACGCTGGTTCATATGTATATAACTCTACAAAGAGTAAGAAAGAGCGTATGGGACGTATTCTACAAATGCATGCTAACAAGAGAGAAGAGATTTCCAAAGTATACTCAGGTGATATTGCAGCTGCTGTAGGATTGAAAATGACTTCAACTGGTGATACATTATGTGATGATAAACATCCAATTATACTTGAATCTATGATTTTCCCTGAACCAGTTATTCACGTGGCTATAGAGCCTAAGACAAAAGCTGGTCAAGAAAAAATGGGTGTCGCTCTTGCTAAATTAGCAGAAGAGGATCCAACATTTAGAACAACTACGGATCATGATACAGGACAAACAATTATCTCTGGTATGGGTGAACTTCACCTTGAGATTATTGTAGACCGTCTTCTTCGTGAATTCAAAGTAGAAGCTAACGTAGGTCAACCTCAGGTTGCTTACAAAGAAACTATTACGAAGGAAGTTGAAGTAGAAGGTAAATTTGTACGTCAGTCTGGTGGACGTGGACAATATGGACATTGTAAAGTAAGATTCTCACCTATGGATGTAAACAGTGAAGAAATTTACGAATTTGTTAATGCAACTGTTGGTGGATCTATTCCTAGAGAATATGTTCCTGCAGTTGATAATGGTATTCAAGAAGCAATGGCAAGTGGTAGTTTAGCTGGTTACCCTGTTCTTGGTATCAAAGCTGTTTGTTATGACGGATCCTACCATGATGTCGATTCATCTGAAATGGCCTTCAAAATTGCTGGTTCAATGGCATTTAAGGAAGCTATGAAGAAGGGTGGAGCTACACTTTGTGAGCCAATCATGAAAGTAGATGTATCTGTACCAGAAGACTACATGGGTGATGTTATTGGTGATATTAACTCACGTAGAGGACGTATTGAAGGTATGGAGCCAAGAAATGGTGTTCAACAAATACATTCTTACGTACCATTATCAGAAATGTTTGGTTATGCAACAGATTTACGTTCTAAATCACAAGGTAGAGGAACATTTGTGATGCAATTTGATCACTTTGAAGCATTACCAAAATCTATTCAAGAGAAGATTATTGCTGGTAAAGGAACTAATTAATTTTATTTCCAAAAATAATAATATTGTTATTTTTAAATAACAATAAAAAACTTGCAAAATTTATTTTAATAAAATATAATTAAAAAAGAGACCAATTCAGAAATGAATGGACAAATTAGGGGATTTGCCCTAGATATAAAAGGAGGAAGATTTTAAATGGCTAAAGCTAAATATGAAAGAACTAAACCACATGTTAATATTGGTACTATTGGACACGTAGACCATGGTAAAACAACATTAACTGCAGCAATTACAAAAACTTTACACGAGAGATTAGGAACTGGAGAAGCAGTTGCTTTTGATAATATCGATAAGGCTCCAGAAGAGAGAGAACGTGGTATTACTATCTCAACAGCACACGTTGAGTATGAAACAGAATTAAGACATTACGCACACGTAGACTGCCCAGGTCATGCTGACTATGTTAAAAATATGATTACTGGTGCTGCACAAATGGACGGTGCTATCTTAGTTGTTTCAGCTGCAGATGGTCCAATGCCTCAAACTCGTGAGCATATTCTTTTATCAGGTCAAGTTGGTGTTCAATACATCGTTGTTTTCATGAACAAATGTGACATGGTTGATGATGATGAATTATTAGAATTGGTTGAAATGGAAATCAGAGAATTATTATCTGAATATGATTTCCCAGGTGATGATATTCCTATCGTTATGGGATCTGCTTTAAAAGCATTAGAAGATCCATCAGGCGAATGGGGAGACAAAATCTTAGATTTAATGAAAGAAGTAGATGGTTACATTCCATCTCCAGAAAGAGATGTTGACAAACCTTTCTTAATGCCTATAGAGGACGTATTCTCAATTACTGGTCGTGGTACTGTTGCAACTGGTAGAGTGGATCGTGGAGTATTACATGTATCAGACGAAGTTGAAATCGTTGGAATTGGCGAATCAAGAAAAGTTGTTTGTACTGGAGTAGAAATGTTCCGTAAATTATTAGACGAAGCTCAAGCTGGTGACAACATCGGTGCATTACTTCGTGGTATTCAAAGAACAGAAATTGAAAGAGGTCAAGTATTAGCTAAGCCTGGTACAATTACTCCTCATACAAAATTCAAAGCTCAAGTATATGTTCTTAAAAAAGAAGAGGGTGGACGTCATACTCCATTTTTCTCAAACTATAGACCACAATTTTATTTCAGAACTACTGATATCACTGGTGTAATTAATCTTGCAGAAGGTGTAGAAATGTGTATGCCTGGTGATAACATCGAAATGGAAATTGAACTTATTGCTCCAATCGCTATGGAAAAAGGTTTACGTTTTGCTATCCGTGAGGGTGGAAGAACTGTAGGTGCTGGATCAGTAGCAGAAATTATTCAATAATATAAGTTGATTATTTAATATAGGGAAAGCAGTGCTTGATGCACTGCTTTTTTTGTATTTAAAAGATTTTTATTTTTTTAAATATTTTTGGTAGAGATTTAGAAGTCATTATTGGTTATATTGATTCCAGTAGAGGGGGTATTAGTAATAGGTTTAACTTGCCTTACCCTGAGAAGCGGTCGGTCTGCGTTAAACCTATTACTAATACCCCTATGTTGTGGGCTAGTGGTTGCAGGACATGGGGACGTTTTGTTTGTCATATATCAATAATTCATAATCATAGATCTATAATTTAGTTAAAAATATTTGTGAATAAGGCATTTATCATCAAGAAAGAGTTATTGAGGGATGATATAATATAATCAATAAATCTAAGGAGGAGAGATAGAATAATGTATGAGTATAAGGAAATGCAGGGAGTTATTGATTATATTGAAGAGCATTTAGATGAGGATATGTGTATTGATATGTTAGCGGAGATGGGTATGTTATCGAAGTTCTATTTTCAGAGATTATTTTATAAGCTGGTTGGGGTTACAGTAATGGAATATGTTAGGTTGAGAAGAGTGGCTAGGGCTTCGGAGGATATCAATAATGGTGGAAAGATTACAGATATAGCCTTTGGGAATGGTTTTAATAGTTTGGAGACTTTTACTAGGGCATTTAAATCAGTGTATAGTATGACACCTAGTGAATATAAGAAGAAGGAGATACCCCTTGCTCATTTTTACAAGCCTGATATATCTTTGAAATATAGAGCTGTGGATATTGGAGTTCCTTTGATAGCTTCTGGTGTAGTAATAGAATTTGGTGTTAAGGAAATAGAAAAAGATATTAAGGTAATGGGGATTATGGAAGAATGTGAGATAGGGGTAGCGGGACCGGATAATCCTGGAGTAGCTTGGAACAAGTATGTTGAGATGAAGAATAAAATAAACAACCAAAGTATTATGAACGTGGAGTATGGAATATCTTTTCCGTCTGATAAACAAGGGAAGTTTAATTATCTGGCGTCGGTACAAGTTGATGAATTTGATAATACTAATGATAAATTATATAAATATGTTGTACCAAAAGGATTGTATGTAGTTTGTACCTTCTCAGCGGAGAATTTCTTTGAATTGACTAATGCTGCTTTGGATAAAGCTATGGCATATCTTTTACAGACATGGTTACCTAATAGTGATTATGATATGATTGGTGATTTTGCTGTAGAGTATTACGATTATCGTTGTTTAAAAGACCATCCTATACCACAACAGGTGCAGAGTGCACCTATTGATATTATAAAAAATCCACCTGAAATGGATATAATGGTATTAGTTAAAAGAAAATAATATGGAGTTTATAAAAAACAGTGCCTACGAGTACTGTTTTTTGGTAAGAATAATAATATATTCCTATAAAATTGACTCATTTTTACATTTATGTAGTAGTTTACAAAAATAAAGAAAAAACATAAAAAAAAATTGAAAATCCCTTGCATTATAGCATTTCTTAGTGTATACTAATAAATGCTGTGACAAAGATAGCGTTGAAATGTGAGGTTGCCGCTTTAAGCGGGTAATTCACATCGAGCGAATGTCATGTTCAAGAAACTGGCGGCAAGGTCACTGTACAATATAAAGTCAAAGCGATGTAGGCTTGATTTGAGGTGTGTAGGATATATGATACACACGGAACGATGTACAGTCACCACTTGTCGTACTATAGTACGAAAAGGAGGCGACTTTTTTTATGGCAAGTCAAAAAATGAGAATTAGCTTAAAAGCATATGACCATCAATTAATCGATCAATCTTCAAAGAAAATTATTGAAACAGCTAAGAAAACTGGTGCTAAGGTGAGTGGACCAATTCCATTACCTACTAAGAAAGAGATTGTAACTATTCTTAGAGCGGTGCACAAGTACAAAGATTCTAGAGAGCAATTTGAACAAAGAACTCATAAAAGATTAATTGACATACTTATGCCAACAGCTAAGACAGTAGATGCTTTAATGAGACTTGAACTACCTGCAGGGGTAGATATCAAAGTAGATGTAAAATAATTATACAACTTAGTATAATATCCCTTAGAGGTTTATATAAAGGCTATAAACCATCTAGGATGATTACACTTATGTGTAATCCGCTGTAGATTATTAGGAGGTGCAAAGGAAATGAAAAAAGCTATATTAGCTAAAAAAATTGGTATGACTCAAATATTTGAAGAAAGTGGAGAGTTAGTACCTGTAACAGTATTAGAAGCAGGACCATGTACAGTAACACAAGTGAAAACAGTTGAAAACGACGGATATAAAGCTGTACAAGTTGGATTTTGTGATATGAAAGAAAAACATACCAATAAGCCAATGAAAGGTCATTTTGACAAAGCAGGTGTTAGCTTCAAAAAGCATATAAAAGAGTTTAGACTTGATAATGCTGATGAATTTGAAGTAGGAAATGAAATTAAAGCTGATGCATTTGAAATTGGCGACAAAGTAGATGTATCTGGTGTATCAAAAGGTAAAGGATTCCAAGGATCAATTAAGAGACATAACCAATCAAGAGGACCTATGGGTCATGGTTCTAAGTCTCATAGAGTATCTGGATCTATGGGTGGTGCTTCTTCACCTTCAAAAGTATTCAAGGGTAAAAAATTACCTGGACATATGGGTAGCGAGAATGTAACTGTTCAAAACTTAGAAGTAGTAAAAATAGATGTTGAAAACAATTTACTTCTAATAAAAGGTGCTGTTCCAGGACCTAAGAAATCATTAGTAACAATAGTAAATAGCGTAAAAGCTTAGTTAATACGTAGGAAGGAGGAACGATCATGGCAAAAGTTTCTGTTTACAACATGGAAGGTAAACAAGTTGAAGAGCTAGAACTTAATGACAATATATTTGGTGTAGAAATAAACGAACACTTAATGCATATGTCAGTTATAGGACAGCTTGCAAATAAACGCCAAGGCACACAAAGTGCAAAAACTCGTTCAGAAGTAAGAGGTGGCGGTGCTAAGCCTTGGAGACAAAAAGGAACAGGTAGAGCGAGACAAGGATCAATTCGTGCACCACAATGGACTGGTGGTGGAGTTGTATTTGCTCCAAAGCCAAGAGATTATTCAATTAAATTAAATAAAAAAGAAAAAAAAGCGGCATTAAAATCAGCATTAACTTCAAGAGTAAATGACAAAAAATTTATTGTTGTTGATGAGTTAAAGTTCGATGAAATTAAAACTAAAAAGATGAGTACTGTTTTAGCTAACTTAAATGTACGTAAGGCATTATTAGTTTTAAATGAAAATGACCAAAATGTTATTTTATCAACTCGTAATATTAGAGGTGTAAAAACATCATTAACTAATACAATTAATGTATATGACATTCTAAAATATGATACTTTTGTGGTAACTAAAGATGCGGTTGCTACAATGCAGGAGGTGTATGCATAATGGCTGATTTAAAATATTATGACATAATATTAAAACCTGTTGTTACTGAAAAAAGTATGGAAGTTATGACTGACAGAAAATACACTTTCTTAGTTCATACAGAAGCAACAAAGACTCAAATAAAAGAAGCGGTAGAAAAAATGTTCGAAGGAACAAAAGTTGAAAAAGTCAATACTATGAATGATATTGGTAAAGTAAAAAGAAGAGGTATGACTTTTGGTAAAACTGCTAAGACAAAGAAAGCTATTGTTAAATTAACAGAAGGTAGTAAAGAAATAGATTTCTTTGAAGGTATGTAATAACAATACAATTAAAGTATAAGATGACTAGTAAATAGATAGTTAGAAGATACACACGGTAGCGTGTGTCGATATACTTTTGAAAGGAGTGCAATTCATGGGTATTAAAAAATATAACCCTTATACACCTTCCAGAAGACATATGACAGGTTCTACTTTTGAGGAGATTACTAAAAAAACTCCTGAAAAATCATTAGTAGTAAGTCTAAAAAAACATTCTGGACGTAACAATGAAGGTAAGATTACAGTAAGACACCGTGGTGGCGGATCTAAGATTAAATATAGAATGATAGATTTCAAGAGAAATAAAGATGGTGTTCCAGGTAAAGTGGTAGCTATTGAATATGATCCAAATCGTTCAGCCAATATTGCATTAATACAATATATAGATGGAGAAAAGCGTTATATTCTTTCACCAAATGGCTTGAAAGTTGGACATAAAGTAATGAGTGGACCAGAAGCTGAAATTAAAATTGGAAATGCATTACAACTTAAAGATATTCCAGTAGGTTCAAGTATTCATAACATTGAATTAAAACCATGTAAAGGTGGACAATTAGTTCGTTCTGCTGGTAATGTAGCACAACTTATGGCAAAAGAAGGTAAATTTGCAACACTTAGATTACCATCTGGAGAAATGAGAGTAGTTCCAATACTTTGTAAAGCTACTATCGGTCAAGTTGGAAATATAGATCATGAACTTATTACAATTGGTAAAGCTGGACGTAAACGTCACATGGGTATCCGTCCTACAGTTCGTGGTTCTGTTATGAACCCTAATGACCATCCACACGGTGGTGGAGAAGGTAGAGCACCTGTTGGTCGTCCAAGTCCAATGACACCTTGGGGTAAACCAGCACTTGGTTACAAAACTAGAAAGAAAAATAAACACTCTAACAAATATATCATAAGAAAACGTGGAAGTAATAAATAATAACCACTAAAAGGAGGTTTGAGTTAATGGCTCGTTCACTTAAAAAAGGACCTTTCGCAGATGAGCACTTACTAAACAAAGTAAGAGTATTAAATGAAAAAGGCGATAAACAAGTAATTAAAACATGGTCAAGACGTTCCACTATATTCCCTGAAATGCTAGGTCACACTATTGCAATTCATGACGGAAGAAGACATGTACCTGTTTATATAAGCGAAGATATGGTAGGACATAAATTAGGAGAATTCGTGCTAACAAGAACTTATAGAGGTCATGGAAAAGACGAAAAGAAAACCAAATTACGTTAATTCGGTATATTCGGTATATGCGGTATGGAAGGAGGCTAATTTATAATGGCTAAAGGGCATAGAAGTCAGATAAAAAGAGAAAGAAATGCTAACAAAGATACTAGACCTAAAGCAAAAGTATCCTATGCTAGAGTTTCATCAACAAAAGCTAAAATTGTACTTGATACAATTAAAGGAAAAAATGTAGGTGCAGCCGTAGGTATATTAAACTATACACCTAGAAATGGTGCTAGAATTATAGAGAAAGTTTTAAAATCTGCGATAGCTAATGCTGAGAATAATGATGGATTAGATCCAGCTAACTTATACGTTGAAGAAGCTTTTGCTAACAAAGGACCTACAATGAAAAGAATAAGACCAAGAGCACAAGGTAGAGCGTATAGAATAGAGAAGAAATCTAGTCATATCACAATCATTCTTAACGAAAGATAGATAAGGAGGGAAAGAATGGGACAAAAAGTCAACCCACATGGACTAAGAGTCGGAATTATTAAAGATTGGGATGCAAAGTGGTACGCAGAAAAGGATTTTGCAGACCTTTTAATAGAAGACAATAAATTAAGAACATATATCAAAAAGAAATTATATTCAGCTGGTGTATCTAGGATTGAAATAGAAAGAGCATCAGAAAGAGTAAAAATTAACATTCACACAGCTAAACCTGGTATTGTTATTGGTAAAGGCGGTTCATCAATTGAAAAATTAAGAACTGAGTTACAAAAAATGACTGCTAGTAAAGTAATCGTGAATATCGTTGAAGTAAAAAGACCAGAAAAAAATGCTCAATTAGTTGCTGAAAACATCGCGCTTCAACTTGAAAACCGTGTATCTTTCCGTAGAGCTATGAAGCAATCAATGGGAAGAACAATGAAAGCAGGAGCAAAAGGTATTAAAGCTATCTGTGCAGGACGTTTAGGTGGAGCAGAAATGGCTCGTACAGAATCATATAATGAGGGAACAATTCCTCTACAGACACTTCGTGCAGATATAGATTATGGATTTGCTGAAGCAAATACAATTTATGGAAAAATTGGTGTAAAGATATTTATTTATAATGGCGAAGTTCTTCCTGGTCAAGTTACTAAGAGAGAAGGGAGAGGGAAGTAATGTTAATTCCAAAGAGAGTTAAACGCCGTAAACAATTTCGTGGCAACATGAAAGGTAAAGCGTTAAGAGGAAATAAAATCAACTACGGTGAATATGGTATTGTTGCATTAGAGCCTTGCTGGATTAAATCAAATCAAATAGAAGCTGCCCGTGTTGCTATGACTCGTTATATCAAACGTGGTGGTCAGGTTTGGATTAAAATTTTCCCTGATAAACCAGTTACAGCAAAACCTGCTGAAACAAGAATGGGTAAAGGAAAAGGATCACCTGAATACTGGGTAGCAGTAGTAAAGCCAGGCCGTGTAATGTTCGAAATTGCTGGAATAGAAGAAGAAGTGGCTAAAGAGGCATTAAGACTTGCTATGCACAAGTTACCATGTAAATGTAAAATTTATTCTCGTGCAGAGCTAGAAGGCGGTGATAATTGTGAAGTCAACTAAATACATTGAAGAATTAAGAAATAAATCTTCTGCAGAACTTAATGAAGATTTAGTTACTGCAAAAAAAGAATTATTCAACCTAAGATTTCAAAATGCGACTAACCAATTAGATAATACAGGAAGAATAAAAGAGGTTAGAAAAAATATAGCTAGAATTCAAACAATTATAACTGAGCAATTAAAGGTTGCTAGGTAACCTTGGAAGGAGGAATTCAAGTGGCTGATAGAAATCTACGTAAAGTTCGTATAGGTAGAGTTGTTAGTGATAAAATGGATAAAACAGTTGTTGTAGCTGTTGAAAACAGTGTAAAACATCCATTATATGGTAAAGTTGTAAAAAGAACTTACAAGTTAAAAGCCCATGATGAAAAAAATGAATGCGGCATTGGTGATAGAGTACGCGTTATGGAAACAAGACCTTTATCAAAAGATAAAAGATGGAGATTAGTAGAAATAGTAGAGAAAGCAAAATAAGATTTGTATTTGCTGAAAGGAGGTTCATCTAATGATCCAACAAGAATCCAGACTTAAAGTTGCCGATAATACAGGTGCAAAAGAAATCCTTTGCATTAGAGTATTAGGAGGATCAACTAGGAGATATGCAAACATTGGAGATGTAATAGTTGCTACTGTTAAAGATGCAACACCAGGTGGCGTTGTTAAAAAAGGTGAAGTAGTAAGAGCTGTAGTAGTTAGAACTAAAAAAGGTGCACGTCGTAAAGACGGTTCTTATATCAAATTTGACCAAAATGCAGCGGTTATAATCAAAGATGATAAGACACCAAAAGGAACTCGTATTTTTGGACCTGTTGCTAGAGAGTTAAGAGAGAAAAAATACATGAAAATCCTATCATTAGCACCAGAAGTATTATAGGGAGGTGTAATAAGTGTATAAAACAAAACTAAAATCAGGTGATACTGTTAAAGTTATTTCTGGAAAAGACAAAGGAAAAGAAGGAAAAATTTTAATTGTAGATAGAAAAAATGGTAAAGTAATAATTGAAGGCATTAACATGGTTACAAAACATACAAAACCAAGCGCTGCTAATCAACAAGGTGGAATTGTTCACCAAGAAGCAGCATTAAATTCTTCAAAAGTAATGTATGTTCATAAAGGAAAACCTACAAGATTAGGTATTAAAATTGAAAAAGAAGACAGAAATGGACGTACTAAAAATGTTAGATATAGAGTAGCTAAATCAACAGGTGAAGTTATTGATTAATAGTAGAGAGGAGGCTAACTAGATTGAGTAGAATAAAAGAGGTTTACAATAATGAAATTGTAGACGCTATGATGAAAAAATTTAACTATAAAAATAAAATGGCTGTACCAAAAATTGAAAAAATAGTTATAAACATGGGCGTTGGAGAAGCAAAAGAGAATCGTAAGATTCTAGATTCTGCTGTTAGTGATATGACAATAATCGCTGGCCAAAAACCTATTATAACAAAAGCAAAAAAATCTGTTGCAGCTTTCAAAGTAAGAGAAGGTATGCCAATAGGATGTAAAGTTACACTTAGAGGTAGCAGAATGTTTGAATTTGCTGATCGTCTAATTAACTTAGCCCTACCAAGAGTTAGAGACTTTAGAGGTGTTAATCCTAACGCATTTGATGGTAGAGGTAACTATGCTTTAGGTATTAAAGAGCAATTAATCTTTCCTGAGATCGAATATGATAAAGTTGATAAAGTTAGAGGTATGGATATTATCTTCGTTACTACAGCTAAGACTGATGAAGAAGCTCGTGAATTATTAACATTATTCGGAATGCCTTTTAAAAAATAATAAGGAGGAAACGATTAAATGGCAAAAACATCAATGAAAGTTAAACAACAACTTAAGCCAAAGTTTTCATCAAGAGCTTATAACCGTTGTAGAATATGTGGAAGACCTCACGGATATTTAAGAAAATATGGAATATGTAGAATCTGTTTCCGTGAATTAGCGTACAAAGGACAAATCCCAGGTGTAAGAAAAGCTAGTTGGTAAGATTTAGTAATAGGAAGGAGGCCACAAATAATGACAATGAGCGATCCAATTGCAGATATGTTAACAAGAATCCGTAACGGAAATACTGCTAAACATGATTTTGTAGATGTACCTGCTTCAAAAATGAAGCAAGCTGTTGCTGACATTTTGGTAAATGAAGGGTACGTAAAAGGATATAAATTAATAGAAGACGGATTAATTAAAACTATCCGTGTAGAAATGAAATATGGTAAAGATAAAAATGAAAAGGTAATAGCTGGAATCAAGAAAATATCTAAACCTGGACTTAGAGTATATGCAGGTAAAGATGAATTACCAAAAGTATTAGGTGGACTTGGAACTGCTATCATCTCAACTAATAAAGGTATTGTAACTGATAAAGAAGCTAGAAAGCAAAACGTTGGTGGAGAAGTAATTGCTTTTATATGGTAATTATTCCTCGAATAGTTAAGCGTAAAAAATAAAATATAATGGATGAAGCTTTGTAAAATTGCAAAGGTATTTAATCCGAGGAGGTGCAAACATGTCACGTATTGGTAAATTACCTGTAGAAATCCCAGCAGGAGTAGAAGTAAGTGTTACAGAAAGCAACTTTGTAACTGTTAAAGGACCAAAAGGTACTTTAGAACAACAATTACCAAAAGAAATGTTAATTTCTAAAGAAGAGAGCCAAGTGTTAGTAAATAGACCAAATGATTTAAAGAAGATGAAATCATTACACGGTTTAACTAGAACTCTTATTGGTAACATGGTTGAAGGAGTAACTAAAGGTTACGAAAAGAAATTGGAAATCAATGGTGTTGGATATAGAGCACAAAAACAAGGTAAAAAATTAGTATTATCTTTAGGATATTCACATCCAGTTGAAATGGAAGATCCAGAAGGTCTTGAAGCAGTTGTAGAAGGACAAAATGTTATTATCGTAAAAGGAATTGACAAAGCAAGAGTAGGTCAATACGCAGCGGAAATAAGATTTAAGAGACCGCCTGAGCCATACAAAGGCAAAGGAATTAAATACGCTGATGAAATAATCAGACGTAAAGAAACTGGTAAATAGTAAAATAGCAAAGGGGTGAAATCCATGATAAAGAAAACATCACGAACTAAAGTGCGTGTTAAGAAGCATAGAAGAATACGTAATAATATAGTTGGTACTTCTGAAAGACCTCGTTTAGTGGTTTTTCGAAGTGACAAACATATGTATGCACAAGTTATCGATGATCTAACTGGTCATACTTTAGCAGCAGCTTCTACAGTTGAAAAAGACATTACTAGTAGTTTAGAAAAAACTAATAATGTAAAAGCGGCAGCTCTTGTTGGAGAAACTGTTGCTAAAAGAGCTGTTGAAAAAGGTGTTAAAGAAGTTATTTTCGATAGAGGCGGATACATTTATCAAGGTAAAGTAAAAGCATTAGCAGACTCAGCTAGAGAAGCTGGGTTAAAATTCTAAGTAAGGAGGTAGAAGCATGAAGCGTACAATGATTGATGCTAGTAAGCTAGATCTAAAAGAAAAAGTAGTATCAATAAGACGTGTTACTAAGGTAGTAAAGGGAGGGCGTAACTTCCGTTTTGCAGCTTTAGTAGTGGTCGGAGATGAGAATGGGCATGTAGGTGCAGGTGTAGGAAAAGCTACAGAAATTCCTGAAGCTATTCGTAAAGGTATCGACGACGCAAAAAAAAGACTTATTGAAGTTCCTATAGATGAAAATGGTAGTATTCCACATGATTATATCGGTAAATTTGGTAGTGCTTCCGTTTTAATGAAAAGAGCACCAGAAGGAACAGGTGTTATAGCTGGTGGACCAGCTCGTGCAGTACTTGAACTTGCAGGAATCAAGAATATTAGAACAAAGTCATTAGGTTCTAATAATAAGAACAATGTAGTAACTGCTACTGTTGCAGGACTTGATGGACTTAAAACTCCTGAAGAAGTAGCTAAACTTCGTGGTAAATCAATTGAAGAGCTTTTAGGATAGGAGGGAACCAAGATGGCAGATAAATTAAAAATTACTTTAGTTAAATCCACAATTGGAGCCATTCCTAAACA
Organism: Vallitalea sediminicola; assembly: GCF_054408565.1. NCBI lineage: Bacteria > Bacillati > Bacillota > Clostridia > Lachnospirales > Vallitaleaceae > Vallitalea > Vallitalea sediminicola. The sequence continues at coordinate 156,060 of NZ_BTPT01000026.1, read as the reverse complement.
TAGAAAAACAGCAGAAGCTTTAGGACTAACAAAACTTCATAAAACTGTTGAACAAAAAGATAATAAAGCAATTAGAGGTATGGTCAATTCTATACAACATTTAGTAAAAGTAGTAGAAATTTAATTGGGTTAAAATAAGCAAGGAGGTGTAACAGTATGAATTTGACAGAATTAAAACCAGCAGAAGGATCAAGAAAATCTAATTTCAGAAAAGGAAGAGGACATGCTTCTGGAAATGGTAAAACTGCAGGAAGAGGACACAACGGACAAAAATCTCGTTCCGGCGGTGGAGTAAGACCTGGATTTGAAGGGGGTCAAATGCCACTATACAGAAGACTTCCTAAAAGAGGTTTTACTTGCAGAAATTCAAAAGAGATCGTTGGAATTAATGTTAATGTCTTAAATAGATTTGAAACAGGTGCTACAGTATCTGTTGAAACTTTAATCGAACAAGGCGTTGTTAAAAATCCTAAAGACGGTATTAAGATATTAGGAAATGGTGATTTAACTAAAAAACTTACAGTAAAAGTTAATGCATTTAGTAAATCAGCAATAGAAAAAATTGAAGCCGCTGGCGGGAAAGCAGAGGTGGTTTAAATGTTAAGAACACTTCGTGATGCATTTAAAATACCTGATTTGAGAAAAAAGATAATTTACACTATGTTAATGTTTTTTGCTATACGTATTGGCGCACATATAAGAATACCGTTAATTAATCCTGAAGTTGTTCAAAACATGTTTGGTAATGCAGATGATGCTGGATTACTTGGTATGTTTGATGCATTCTCAGGTGGTGCCTTCAAAGATATGACATTGTTTGCTATGGGTATTACTCCATACATTACATCCTCAATCATAATGAATCTTCTAACAATTGCAATTCCAAAACTTGAGGAAATGCAAAAAGAAGGAGAAGAAGGACGTAAAAAAATTGCTAAGATCACTAGATACGGTACTATAGTATTAGCTTTACTTCAATCAATTGCAATATCAATTGGACTTGGTAGAAGCTTATTCTATAATTATAATATATTGTCAGTAATTATTGCTGTAACTGCAATGACTGCTGGTACAGCATTCTTAATGTGGGTTGGAGAGCAAATAACAGTTAAAGGTGTTGGAAATGGTATTTCATTAATTATCTTTATTAACATAATATCAAGATTACCATTTGGAACTAAGAAATTATATGAGCTAGCAACTGGAGGAAATAAATTAGTACCTGTAATTGTATTATTAATCATATATGTATTAATGGTTATGTTCGTAGTATTAATACAACTTGGCGAAAGAAGAATTCCAGTACAATATGCCAAGAGAATGCAGGGAAGAAAAGTATATGGAGGACAATCTACACATATACCACTCAAAGTAAACATGGCAGGAGTTATTCCGGTTATCTTTGCTTCATCCTTATTACAGTTCCCAGGAACAATAACTCAATTCTTTGGTGAACCACAGGGATGGTGGGGTTCTGTTATTAACTTCTTGAAAATTACTAGTATATCAGGAGCGCTTATTTACTTTGTATTCATATTATTCTTTGCTTATTTCTATACTTCAATTATTTTTAATCCAATTGAAGTTGCTAATAATATGAAAAAGAATGGTGGATTTGTTCCAGGTATTAGACCAGGAAAACCAACTGTTGACTATTTATCAAATGTTCTTAATAAAATTGTATTAATTGGAGCTTTAGCACTTGCACTTATCGCTTTACTTCCAGTAATACTTTCAAATGTATTCAGTATGAATGTAACATTTGGTGGAACTTCACTTATTATCGTTGTAGGTGTTGCCCTTGAGACAATTAAGCAAATTGAATCCCAAATGGTTATGAGACACTATAAAGGATTTTTAAATGCATAGATGAATAGATTAAGAATGAAGTAAGAACTAATATTCTATCTTCATTCTAAATCTTAGAGGCTTTAAAATTCTAATATAAGATATAACTTTGGAGGTTGTAATATGAGATTAATTATGTTAGGTGCCCCTGGTGCTGGTAAAGGAACACAAGCAAAAAGGGTAGCCGCGAAATATAATATTCCGCACATTTCAACAGGTGATATATTTAGGGATAATATAAGAAACAAGACTGAACTTGGATTGAAAGCCAAACAATATATGGATAAAGGCTTACTAGTTCCAGATGAGTTGGTTGTAGATATAGTTGCTGATAGATTATTACAAGAGGATTGTAAAGAAGGTTTCATTTTAGATGGCTTTCCAAGAACAATACCTCAAGCTGAGAGTTTAGACGAAGCGCTTATGTCTATGAAAACTAAAATTAATTATGCTATTAATATTGATGTGCCTGATGAAAATATTGTAAGAAGAATGTCTGGTAGAAGGGCATGTTTAAATTGCGGTGCAACTTATCATATAAAGTATAATCCACCAAAAAAGGAAGATATTTGTGATAACTGTACAGGAGAACTGATACTTAGAGATGATGATAAAGAAGAGACAGTACTCAAGAGATTAGAAATTTATCACAAGCAAACTAGTCCATTAATAGAATATTATGGAGAAAAAAACATCTTAATAACTGTTGATGGAACAGTTGACATTGATGATGTTACTAAGAGTATTGTTAAGATATTAGGAGCGTAAGTGTATGTCAATAACAATTAAAACCAACGAAGAAATAGCAATCATGAGAGAAGCAGGTAAAATAGTTGCGGGAGCTCATGAATTACTAGAATCAATGATAAAACCAGGAATATCTACATTTGACCTGGATAAGGCTGCAGAAGAATTTATTAGAAGTAAAAACGCCATTCCGTCTTTTAAAGATTATAATGGATATCCAGCTAATATCTGTGCTTCAATTAATGAAGAAGTTGTGCATGGTATTCCTACCAAAAAAAGAATTTTAAAAGAAGGCGATATAATAAGTATTGATATTGGTGCTTACTATAACGGTTTTCATGGCGATGCTGCTAGGACACATGGTGTTGGTGAGATAAGTGATGAAGCTAGAAACCTGATTGATGTTACTAAACAATGCTTTTTTGAAGGATTGAAAGTCATTAAGGAAGGCAATCATTTACACCAAATTTCATCTGCTGTACAAAACTATGTTGAAGAAAGAGGCTATTCAGTTGTAAGAGACTTAGTTGGACATGGTGTTGGACGTAAATTACATGAAGAACCTCAAGTTCCCAATTTTAAAGTAATTGGTAGAGGTCCGAGGCTTCTAAAAAATATGGTAATTGCAGTAGAACCTATGATTAATATTGGAAGGTATGAAGTTAGATGGTTAGATGATGATTGGACTGTTGTAACAATGGATGGGTCATTATCAGCTCATTATGAGAATACTATCTGCATAACTGAAGATGGTTATGAACTTCTTACTATTTAAGGCTGAGGTGTTATACTATGAACGAATTACAATATGGTCAAGTAGTAAAATCGAAGGCCGGTAGAGATAAAGATAAAATATTTGTCATAATAAATATAAAAGGTGAATATGCTTATTTAGCGGACGGTAATTTAAGACGAATTGAAAAACCTAAGCAAAAGAAGATCAAACATATACAACCTACAAATCATATAATCCATGAGATTAAAGAAAAATTGATTAGAGATAAAAAAGTTACAAATGTCGAGATAAGAAGAAATTTAGCTGTTTACAAAGTTAACGACCAAAGTTAATGGTGGAGGAGGTTGATAAAATGTCAAAGAAGGATGTAATAGAAGTAGAAGGAACAGTATTAGAGAAATTACCTAATGCTATGTTTCAAGTTGAGCTTGAGAATGGACATAAAATCTTAGCTCATATCAGCGGTAAGTTGAGAATGAACTATATAAGAATTTTACCTGGTGACAAAGTAACGGTTGAACTTTCTCCATATGATTTAACTAAGGGAAGAATTATTTGGAGAGACAAATAAGAGGTAACTTTAGTAATAAGCAAAATAACAATTGATATTGTTTGATATAAGTTGAATGAATACCCCTAATAAGGTCAACAATTTAACAGAGTGTTTTAATTTTATTCATTAAAATATCGAACACAGCTATCTTAAACCTTGAAATGTACCCAAACAAAACTCAATTGTTTAGGAAGGAGCAAGAAAGATGAAAGTAAGAGCGTCCGTAAAACCTATGTGTGAAAAATGCAAGATTATTAAAAGAAAAGGTAGAGTTCGCGTTATCTGTGAGAACCCAAAACATAAACAAAAACAAGGTTGATCATATAGATAATCTTAATTTTCTTATTGAGATTCTATAAACGGGAATACGTTTATAGAATAAGAAGGTGACTTAGTCACATAAAAGATTTCATAGAAAATAAGAAGAACTTTCCTATTAGGATAAAAGAAAGTATAAATAATACATGATGGTTAAAGTTTAACAATAATGTATAATTTATGTTACTTTTGTTAAAAATTTAAAAAAGTATTGCATATAATATTAAGATAGTATATAATTACTAATTGTGATATTATGCATAAAATTAGGGTTGAAATTATAAGATAACCTTAGTGTTTAATTATGAATTACATTTTTGGGATTATTAATTGGTAATCTTGAAAAGTAAGATATAAGCGGCTGAGTAATGACTCACCAGGATGGGTTGTTCTAGTAAGTTATTACGGAATTAAAAAATAATCATTAAATGATTCTCACTAAATCATTTAATATTGTGAACCAGATATGTTGGGATAATATTATCTAATAACTTTCACCGCATTAGATTATTATTCATTCCTTACCTTAAAAAACGGAGGTGTGAAATCACATGGCTCGTATTGCAGGTGTTGATTTACCAAGAGAAAAACGTGTAGAAATTGGTCTAACATATATCTATGGTATTGGTAGAACAAGCTCTAATCGTATATTAAAAGAAGCAGGTATTAATCCCGATACAAGAGTAAGAGACTTAACAGATGAAGAATCAGCAAAGATTCGTGAGATTATAGATAATTCTCAAATAGTTGAAGGGGATCTTAGAAGAGAAAGAGCATTAAACATAAAACGTTTAATGGAAATAGGATGTTATCGTGGTATTCGTCATAGAAGAGGTCTTCCTGTTAGAGGACAAAAGACTAAAACGAATGCTAGAACAAGAAAAGGACCAAAAAGAACAGTAGCTAATAAGAAAAAATAACCCATAAGGGAGGTTTGATTAATGGCAAAGAAAGTGTCCAAAAGAGGGACCAAAAAGCGTGTGAAAAAGCATATTGAACGTGGACAAGCGCATATCAAATCAACATTTAATAATACAATTGTTACGTTAACAGATACTCAAGGAAATGCAATTTCATGGGCAAGTGCTGGAGGACTTGGATTTAGAGGTTCAAGAAAATCTACACCATATGCTGCTCAAATGGCAGCTGACACTGCTGCAAAAGCAGGAATGATACATGGTTTGAAAATAGTTGAAGTAATGGTTAAAGGACCTGGTTCAGGAAGAGAAGCTGCTATTAGAGCACTTCAAGCTGCTGGACTTGAGGTTACAAGTATAAAAGACGTAACACCAGTACCACATAATGGTTGTCGTCCACCAAAACGTAGAAGAGTATAATTCAATCGGCTAGGAGGTGTAATAAAAAATGGCAAGATATACAGGTGCAGTTTGCAGACTTTGTCGTAGAGAAGGTGAAAAACTTTTCTTAAAAGGCGAAAGATGTTATACAGGAAAATGTGCTATGGATCGTAGACCTTATGCTCCAGGAGATCATGGTAAAAGACGTACCAAAGTTTCTGAGTATGGTTTACAATTAAGACAAAAGCAAAAAGCGAAAAGAATCTATGGTGTTTTAGAAACACAATTTAGAAATTACTTCGCAGATGCTGATAAAAGAAAAGGTATTACAGGTGAAAATTTACTTATAATCCTTGAAACTAGATTAGATAATGTTGTTTATAGAGCTGGTCTTGGTCGTTCAAGAACTGAAGCAAGACAAGTGGTTAGACATAATCATATTACAGTAAATGGTAAAAAAGTTAACATCCCTTCATATCAAGTGAAACCAGGAGATGTTATTGAAGTTAAAGAAAAATCATTAAGCATCCAAAGATTTAAGGATATTGTAGAAACTACAAGTTCAAGAATTGTCCCAGAATGGATAGATGCTGATATAGAAAACAAGACAGTTAAAGTTGTTTCTGTTCCAAATAGAGAACAAATCGATAGTAATATCGAAGAAACATTAATCGTCGAGTTATATTCAAAATAATAATATATAGGTATATAGAATCTATATTAGTAATTTATTTAACTATAAGTCAAAAAAATGTGTGCACAAAAATTGACTTGATGTTTACTACCCTCAGAGCATGGACATAGCGCTCCTTGCGCTTCAAGTCTACATAGGAAAAAAGGTATTTATAAAACTATAAATCCTATGGTAAAATAAAGAATAAAGGAGGGTCATTGAATGTTTGATTTTGAAAAACCGAAAATTGATATCGTTGAAATAGCTGAGGATAACAGATATGGTCGTTTTGTAATAGAGCCTCTTGAAAGAGGTTACGGAACTACTTTAGGTAATTCATTACGAAGAATTATGTTATCATCATTACCTGGTGCTTCTATAAGTAGCGTTAAGATTGAAGGGGTATTGCATGAATTTTCCTCAATACCAGGTGTTAAAGAAGATGTTACTGAAGTTATTATGAATATTAAGCACTTAGCTATTAGAAATAATAGTGATAGTCCAGAGCCAAAAGTGGCATATATAGAGTTTGAAGGTGAAGGTGTCGTAACAGCTGCGGATATTCAAGCTGATCCTGATATTGAAATCATAAACCCTGATTTACCAATTGCTACACTTAGTGGTGGAGCTGACAGTAAATTATTTATGGAACTTACTATTACAAAAGGTAGAGGCTACATTAGTGCTGACAAAAACAAATCAGAAGATCAACCAATAGGTGTTATTCCAGTTGACTCTATATACACACCAGTAGAAAGAGTTAACCTAATAGTTGAAAACACTCGTGTTGGTCAAATTACTGATTATGATAAATTAACTTTGGAAGTCTGGACAAACGGAACATTATCTCCTGATGAGTCTGTTAGTTTAGCAGCTAAAGTACTTAGCGAACATCTTAATCTTTTTATTGACCTATCAGAAAACGCTAAGAATGCTGAAGTAATGGTTGAAAAAGAAGATGATGAAAAAGAAAAAGTTCTAGAAATGAGTATTGATGAATTAGAACTATCTGTACGTTCATATAACTGTTTGAAGAGAGCAGGTATCAATACTGTTGAAGAACTTACCAATAGAACATCTGAAGATATGATGAAGGTACGTAACCTTGGTCGTAAATCCTTAGAAGAAGTATTGGCGAAATTAAAAGAATTAGAATTATCTCTAAAACCTAGTGATGAGTAATACTAATTAAATCTTTATATATTATAACATCTGGAAAAAAGGAGGTTAAACAGAAATGGCAGGATATAGAAAGCTTGGAAGAACTTCTTCACAAAGAAAAGCATTACTAAGAAACCAAGTTACTAATTTGATCTATCATGGACAAATTAAAACTACAGTTAGTAAAGCAAAAGAAGTTCGTAAACTTGCGGAAAAAATAATAGCATTATCCGTAAAGGAAAAAGATAATTATGAAACAGTAACTGTAACTCAAAAAGTACCTAAAAAAACTGCTGATGGAAAAAGAGTTAAGACAGTTGTAGATGGTAAAAAAGTTACTGAAACTGAAAATATTGAAAAAAATATTAAAAAAGATAGCGCTTCTAGATTACACGCACGTAGACAAATGCTTAAGGTTTTATACCCAGTAAAAGAAGTGCCTGTAAAGAATGCTGGTAAAAAAGCAAATACTAAACAAGTTAACTTAGTTGATAAGTTATTTGATGAGATTGCGCCAAAGTATTCTGATAGAAATGGTGGATATACAAGAATTATTAAAATAGGACCTCGTAGAGGTGACGGTGCAGAAGAAGTAATTATTGAATTAGTGTAATTTTGCATTAGTAGATAATAATAGGGATTAAGGCATATGTGCACTTAATCCCTTCTTTGTAATTAAAGATAAATTTATTAATTTTATTGAGTTTTGGGGTATGGTAATATATACTATTATAAGTATAAAATGAAACAGTCACTTTTTTATATAAGTGAATGCTTATACTAGTATATATTACTTGACAATAATAATATACCAATAGGTGGTGTAATATATGGAAATGATAAAATCTAGAGGTCTAGTATATGAATATCATACCCATAATGATATGGGCGAAATAGAAGAATTAAATAGAGCCCTTGATCATGTAGATATAGATATAAATAAAGGAGAATTCATAGCTATTCTAGGACATAATGGTTCTGGTAAATCTACTATGGCAAAGCATTTAAATGCTCTTTTAACGCCTTCAGAGGGTACTCTATGGGTAAAGGGTATGGATACCAAAAAAGAGGATGATATATGGAATATAAGGCAAACAGCTGGTATGGTATTTCAAAATCCTGACAATCAGATAATTGCTACTGTAGTAGAGGAAGATGTTGCCTTCGGACCAGAGAATTTAGGGATAGAGCCAAAAGAAATAAGAAAAAGAGTAGATAATGCACTAGATACAGTAGGCATGACAGCATATAGTACCCATTCACCTAATAAATTATCAGGTGGACAAAAGCAGAGAATTGCTATTGCGGGAGTATTAGCTATGAAGCCGGAATGTATTATTCTAGATGAACCAACAGCTATGCTTGATCCATCAGGGAGAAAAGAAGTAATAGAAACGGTTCAGGAATTAAATAGAAATGAAAATATAACAATTATTCTTATTACACATTATATGGAAGAAGCGATTGAGGCAGATAAAGTATATGTAATGGATGAAGGTAAGATGGCTTTACAAGGTACACCAGATGAAGTTTTTACACAGGTAGAACAGATGAAGACATTAGGATTGGATGTTCCGCAAGTAACAGAACTAGCCTATATGCTTAGAAAAAATAATATTAATATATCAGCAAATATACTTAATGTAAAGGAAATGGTTGATGCATTATGTCAATTAAAATAGATAACTTAACATATATTTATAGTCAGAGTACACCTTTTGAAAAAAAAGCTATTGATGATGTATCTCTAGAAATTGAAGACGGGGAATTTGTAGGTCTTATTGGACATACAGGTTCAGGAAAATCTACATTAATTCAGCATTTCAATGGATTATTAAAGCCTGCAAGGGGAAATGTATATGTTAATAATATAGATATACATAGTAAAGCAAAACCTTTAAGGGAAATAAGGCAAAAGGTAGGATTGGTTTTCCAATATCCAGAACATCAGTTATTTGAAATGAGTGTCTATAAGGATGTATCTTTTGGACCTTCCAATATGGGATTGGAAAAAGAAGAAATTGATAAGAGAGTGAAAGAAGCTATAAAAATTGTTGGATTAGGTGAAGAAACATATGAAAAATCACCATTCGAATTATCAGGAGGACAAAAAAGAAGGGTAGCAATTGCTGGTGTTCTAGCAATGAAACCAGATGTTCTCATACTTGATGAACCAACAGCCGGTCTTGATCCAAGAGGTAGAGATGAGATTTTAGACGAGATATCTAAATTACATGAAGAATTAGGGATAACAGTCATATTAGTTTCTCATAGTATGGAAGATGTAGGAAAATACGTGGAACGTATAATTGTAATGGATAAAGGCGGAGTAAAATATGATGACATACCTAAGAAAGTATTTAATCATATTGAGGAATTAGAATCAATGGGACTTGGTGTTCCACAGGTAACATACTTGATGCAAGAACTTAACAACAAAGGTTTTCGCGTTACTAATGAAGTAACTACGATACAAGAAGCTTATGATGAAATAATGCATGCTATTAGTGAGGATGTGAAAAGATGATTAGAGACATAACAATTGGTCAATACTATCCTGCTAATTCATATATACACAAGTTGGACCCTAGAATGAAATTATTAGGAACTCTTGCTTTTATTATCTCATTATTCATTGCTGATAATATATGGGGATATGTTGTGGCATTTATATATCTAGGAGTGGTAATAATTATATCCAAAGTACCTTTGAAATTCATGTTAAAAGGTTTAAAGGCAATATTTATAATAATTATACTAACTGTTGTACTTAATTTGTTTTTTACTCCGGGAGAAGAGAAACTATTTAATATAGGAAGTATTGTAGTATATAAGGAAGGCTTATATTTTGCCGCTCTAATGGCTGTTAGGCTTATTTTTCTTATAATTGGTTCATCAATACTTACACTTACTACTTCACCGATACAATTGACTGATGGAATTGAATACTCATTGAATCCATTAAAAAAAATAAGAGTACCGGCTCATGAAATTGCTATGATGATGACCATAGCATTAAGATTCATACCTATATTGTTAGAAGAGACTGATAAAATAATGAAGGCTCAGATGGCTAGAGGAGCTGACTTTGAATCTGGTGGTATTGTAAAAAGAGCTAAAAGCCTTATTCCATTACTAGTACCATTATTTATATCTGCATTTAGAAGAGCAGATGATTTAGCTTTAGCGATGGAAGCTAGATGTTATAGAGGTGGAGAAGGACGAACAAGAATGAAACAACTAAAATATACAAAATACGATTTAGGTGCATTGATTGTATTAGTAGTTTACATTACTATACTTATCATTCTTTGATTAATATGGAAATTATATATGAAGGTGAAATTGATGGGTAATATTATGCTAGTAGTAGCTTATGATGGAACTAAGTATTGTGGATGGCAAGTGCAAAAGAACGTAATTACCATTGAACAAAAAATTACTGAAGCTTGTCAAAAATTGTTTTCCCGGGAAATAAAATTAATCGGTGCAAGTAGAACTGACACAGGTGTTCATGCATTAGGTCAGATTGTTGTATTAAAAGTAGAAACATCAATACCTATTAATAAAATACCTTATGCGATTAATGCCTATTTACCTGAGGACATAGTAATAAGAGATGCAAAATGGGTTGCTAATAGTTTTCACCCAAGATACAATGCAAAAAATAAAACATATGAATATAGAATATACAATTCTAAGTTTCCATTGCCTCAACATAATAGATATGCTTATTTTTACCATAAATCATTAGATATAGATAAGATGAAAGAGGCTGCTGGATGTTTTATAGGTAAACATGATTTCAAATCTTTTTGTTCGACGGGAAGTAGTGTTAAAACTACGGTTAGAGAAATTTACAGATGTGATGTTAGCGTAAAAGATGAAATGATTGTTATTAGTATTAATGGAAATGGATTTTTATATAATATGGTTAGAATAATTGCAGGAACACTAATAGATGTTGGAAGAGGAAAAACTAAACCAGATTATATTATAGATATTATTAAATCAAAAGACAGAAATAAAGCAGGGGCCACCGCTCCAGCTAAAGGATTGACTCTAATGAAAATTAATTATAATTAAATTGTGAAAAGGAGGAGGTACTGTGAAACAAAAAATATTACTTATTATAGCCACGATACTTTGTTTTGGATTATTTATAACTACTGTGCAAGCTGCTGATACAACAGAACAGATTAATGAGGAAGAATATAAAGAAGAAATTATACCAGGCAAAGTTATTGCGATCATAAAGGATGAATATGAAACTTTAGAGACATCTGGTGGTGACTACATACAAAAGATTCAAGTGTTAAAGGTAAAGCTTACTAAGGGTAAAGAAAAAGGGAAACTAATAGAAGTATATAATACTGTAGATGGTATTATGGCTAATAGTTTTGATGCAAAAGTGGGAGACGAATTGTATTGTGGTATTGAACGTGATGAAGAAGGAAATATACTACAAGGATATATAAATAATATCAAGAGGGATAAGTATTTAATCTATTTAGTGTTAGCATTTGTATTGCTAACAGTGATTATAGGAGGATTTAAAGGTGTTAAAACCTTAATTACATTAGGTATTACTATTGTAGGTGTATATTATATGTTGAGAGGTATTATCAACGGACAGAATCCAGTGCTTACATCTATATTGGTATCTGTTGTTGTAACTATCATAACTATGTTTATTATAGGTGGATTTAATAAAAAGGCTATAGCAGCTATAGCAGGAACGTTATCAGGTGTTATAATTGCTGGTACTATCTCACTTATAGTTGGATACTATGCTAATTTATCTGGACTAGAGACATCAGAATCTCAGATGCTTTTATATTCAACAGAATCAATGAAGCTAGATTTTAAAGGAATATTATTTGCTAGTATTCTATTAGGTACGTTAGGTGCAGTAATGGATGTTTGTATGTCAATATCCTCATCGATAAAAGAATTAAAAGATCATAATCCTTTAATGACAGTTGGACAACTTTTCAAATCAGGTATGAATATTGGTAAAGATGTGATGGGAACAATGTCTAATACTCTAATCTTAGCGTATGCAGGTACTTCAATGTGTTTGATGCTATTGTTTATGGTAAATAAAATGACCTTAGTAGATATAGTAAATATGGAATTGATTTCTACAGAAATAGTTAGAGCATTAGCTGGTACAATAGGTTTAATTATATCTATACCAATAACAGCAATAGTAGCAGCACTTATGGCAAAAGGTGATTATAACAAGGTATAGAACAGTTGAAATATGATATTATCCACAGACGTGGATATTAATACATAGTAGTTGTGGATAAAAATAATAAAATATAAAAAAATGTGGATAATTTCTCTGAAATTACTTGACACACTAGGTTGGATGTACTATAATATTGAAGCGTGAGCTTGTAAATTAAAATCCATTAGCCCCGGGTTTTGATAATACATGAGAAATCGAACTGAATAAGGAGGGAACTCGATGAAAACTTTTATGCCGAGAGCAGAAGACGTTGAGAGAAAATGGTATATAGTAGATGCTGAAGGTCAAACTTTAGGACGTTTATCATCTGAAATAGCAAGAGTACTTATTGGAAAGAATAAGCCTATCTATACACCACATGTTGATACTGGTGATAATGTAATAGTTATCAATGCAGATAAAGTTGTATTAACAGGAAAAAAATTAGATCAAAAATTATACAGATATCACACTGGACATCCAGGTGGTTTAAAAGAGATAAAATACAAAGACATGATGAAAAATAAACCTGAAGAAGTAGTTATGCATGCAGTAAAAGGTATGCTTCCTAAGAACAAACTTGGAAGAAAAATGCTTAAGAAACTACGTGTATATAGAGGTTCAGATCATAAACATGATGCTCAAAAACCAGAAGTATTAGAAATTAACAACTAAATGATTCGTACCGAAAGGAGGAATATAAGTGGCACAATTAAAATATTATGGCACAGGTCGTAGAAAGAATAGTGTTGCAAGAGTATATTTAGTACCTGGAACAGGTAAAATTACAATTAATAAAAGAGATATAGATGAATATTGTGGACTTGAAACATTAAAAGTTACAGTTCGCCAACCATTAGAATTAACTCATACAACAGATAAATTTGATGTTATGGTTAATGTACATGGTGGTGGTTTTACAGGACAAGCTGGTGCTATCCGTCATGGAATTTCAAGAGCTTTATTAAAAGCTGATGATGAATTCCGTCCAGCACTTAAAAAAGCAGGTTTCTTAACAAGAGACCCAAGAATGAAAGAAAGAAAGAAATATGGATTAAAGGCTGCACGTCGTGCTCCTCAATTCTCAAAAAGATAATATTTCAAAATTTACAATCCCTCAGACAGCGATGTTTGGGGGATTTATTTATATACAGAGCTCTATTAAAATGTATAAAATTATACTCGTAACTAACGAGTAACTAACAAGTAACTAACAAATATAATAAAAAAATTAAATAAGTTCTATGGCTTTTTTTAACTCTTCGATATCTTTATGAGTATATAGATTTGCTGTAGTTTGATAACTAGCATGACCGATGATTTTCTGTAAAGCCACAGTATCAGCACCTGCATTACCCATTAATGTAGCGAAGGTATGTCTACAATCGTGGGGCTTGTGTCTGAAACCTAATTGTTCCATAATGAATACAAAATTATCTCTATAATAATTATCATATTTATATGGCTTATTATCAGTCTTAGAAATAAAATATTCGTATCCTTGATTTACTCTGTTTTCTACTAAGTTATATATTTTTCTATTTATGGGTATTATCCTATCTTTCCCGACTTCAGTTTTTAGATCACCATTAATTGTTTTTCTTTCTAAATCAATATCGTTGCTTTTTATTATTAATAATTCACCAACTCTTAAACCTGTGTAAATCATTATTAATATAGTATCGACTAATTCAATTTCGCTTGCAACATTGAATAACTTATTAATTTCTTCTTTAGTGAAAGGTTTTCTTCTTTTCCTAGATAATTTATATACCGTACCATATCCGTTTAGAATTTTTATATTTTAATCACAGCCTTCAATTATTATTAAATCTTTCAGCAATACCAATTAAAATTTTTAAGTCTTCAGCAGACAAATCAGTTGCTAGATTTATAAGTTTTTTAATTCAGTACTATTAGTAGTAATTATTTTTAAGTTAGAGACAAGTGTATCAGATAGTCCTAGTAAATTAACTACTCAGATAATAAAAGAATCGGAGAATATGAAGTCTCATTTACAGCTATTGAAGTAGATTACAATGAGGTGGTTATATGATAGCATTAACTCAACATCAAAAAGAGATATTACATAGCAAAAATGGTGTTAGAGAAATAAAGTTCCAATATGATCTACTAGATAAAGATGATATCTATAAAAAGACACTTAAAAATATAATAAGCTGCAGTATAGATTATAAAAGTTTAGCAGAAATAAAACGTACAGCTAATATAAGTCTAAAAGAAGATAGTGACATTGATTACCTAAACGATAGGATACAACCATTCATGTTAGTAAAAGACAAAGATGAATGGTTAAAATGGAGTTTAGGTATTTTTATGCTCAATAGTCCAACTAGAAAAGAAAACGATGGTTATATTACAAGAGATATAAAATGTTATGATACCAGTCAAATCCTAGTTCAAGATAAAGTTACTAATAGATACTTTATTAAAAGTGGAACTAATTATATAGCAGCTATATTAGATGTATTCTTAAGTGCTGGGATAATTAAGACCAATATAGCTGGAATAAATAAGAACATAATTACAGATAGAGAGTTTCCCATAGGAACTAGTAAGCTTGAAATAATAAACACATTACTAAAAGAAATAAACTACTACTCAATAGTAGCTGATGAACTAGGTTATTTTATAAGTAAACCTTATATCTCACCAGTAGATAGAGACATAGAATATACCTATAAAACAGATGAAAGCAGTATTATCTATAATGGATTAACTGAAACCCTTGACCTTTTTAATGCACCAAACAAATTTGTAGTGACTCTTTCTAATCCAGAACAAAAGCCACTTAAATCGGTATATACTAATAAAAATCCAGATAGTATCACAAGTACTATCAGAAGAGGGAGGACTATAACAGAATTTAAACAAGTAGACAATATAGCAGATCAAGAAGAATTGGATAACTATACAAAAAGACTTGCTGAAAATGCTAGTAATGTATATGGACATATAGAATTCGAAACCGCTGTAATGCCCCATCATTCTTATTTAGATTGTTTGCAATTAGAACATGATAACATGAGCATAAAAGATAAATACATTGAAACTAATTGGAGGATGAATCTAAAAGAAGGAGCTAAGATGAATCATAAAATAAGAAAGGTGGTCAAGGTGTGATTGATTCAGAGAAGTTAATACTGATAATAAAAAGATTAATAAAAAAAGAGATTAGACTACCACTAGTATTAGGAACTATCAAAGGCGGTAAAGTTAAATTTGATGGTGAAGATACTACAAGTCATAAGAATTACAAAAAACTAAATAATATAACACTTAATGAGGATGATAGAGTGCTGCTTGCCAAGGTAAGCGGTACTTTTATTATTCTAGGAAAATTAACATAGAAAGGTATGAAGTAATGTATGGAAAATGAATATACAAGACAAGACAAATTACTTGACAACCACGAGACTAGAATACAGAACCTAGAAAAAGCAGACGTTAAACTATTTGAAAGAATGGACAGCTTAATAAGTCAAATGCAATCAGTTACAGGTTGGATCAAGTGGTTGATTATAACCTTAATACTATCATTAAGTGGGTTTTTCATTTGGTATATTCAAAGTATACCAAAGCAATAAATAAAAAAAATAATTATATAAGAGATGGAGAGATAAATATGAGTATAGCAGTAGTAGGAAGTAAATTTAAAAATGAAATTGAAGAATTAGGAAAGCTCGGATGTGACATCCGACCTTTACCAAGTGGACAAAAACAAAAGCTCTATTTATTAAACGAGCCACAGGCTTCATATTTGATTACATTACTTGAAAACAACGATATAGTTCGTAAGTTTAAACTGGAATTAGTTAAACAATTTTATCGTATGCGTACAGCACTCATGGAAAGACAGACTACTGAATGGCTACAAACTAGACAAAAAGGTAAGCTAGTAAGAAGAAAAGAGACTGATTCACTAGCACAGCTTAAAGCATATGCAGAGGAACAAAGAGAAGGAAAGCCATATAAACAAATATATACTAATTATACTAAGTTAGTTAATAATGCTGTTGGAATTAATACAGGAGAAAGAAATATAGCCACATTTAAGCAATTACAGATAGTTTCTTTACTTGAAGATATGGTACAACATACAGTATTAGAAGAAATGCAAAAAGGCGTATTCTTCAAAGAAATATACAAGAAATGCAAAGCAAAAGTTAACACATTTGTATCATTAATGTATTTGGATACAGATGTAAAACAACTAAATTCGGTTTCATAGTTTAGTTTATAAAATTATAAGTATATTTTGTCGAAAGAACTACAACGCTTTATTATACTACCTAGACATACCAAATATAAGGCTATATTTTAGATGTGTAACATGATATAATCTGAAATAACAAAAGAGAAAGGATTGATATATATGAAGAAAATAAGAAATTTAGTTTTGTTTTTTGCAATGATAATGGTTTTAAGTGGGGTTAATGTTTATGCTGCTAGTGTAGGTGATAAATTAGAGCAACCTGAAGATGGTTGGAAAAGATATGATGATAATAATCAAACATTTATGTACCAAGGGGAATTCATAAGTGAAAAAAAAGATGATTTTTATAATGATACTATCCATTACTTGAAATCTAATCAAGCTACAGAAGGTGCTAAAATAAAATTTCAATTTTTAGGAAGTAAATTAAGAATCATAGCTAATGCTTATCAATATTATTCCAAATCATTGGTGGTTAATATAGATGGAATTGAATATTCATTTAATATGAATAAGGGTGTTTTCACACGTCAAGTTTTAATAGGTGAGATTAATAATCTAACTTTTGAAATGCATAATGTAGAGATATATGCGAGTGATAATATAAGATATTCTTTTGATGCAATAGACATAGATGATAATGGAGAACTAGTATGTTTAAATACTCCAACAAACCTTTCTGCTCAAGCCAGTAATGCAAAAATTAATTTAACGTGGAATGCAGTAGAAGATGCTGATAGCTATACTATATTAAGGTCAACTACTTCAGATAGTATTAATACAGTTATTGCTTCTAATGTAACAGATACAACTTACATAGACAATGATGTTGAACCAGGAGTAACTTATTACTATGTAGTAAGAGCAGTAAAAAATGGTGTAGAAAGTTCTAACTCAAACGAAGCTTCTGTTACAATAAAAGCATCTGATAAAAAAGTAAAATTAGTCCTTGAAGTAAATAGACAAAAGCAATTGAGTGTAACAGATGATTTAACTGATAATGCTGATATGATATGGATTTCTTCAGATACAACTATTGCAACTGTAGATGCAAATGGTAAGGTAAAAGCATTAAAGCCGGGTGATACAGTAATAACTTGTAAAAATGAAGATGGATCATATACTGAGACAATCAATGTTTTAGTTGTTGCTTTAGATTTACAGTTAGCAGTAGATTTATATACTGGTGAAAAATGCAGATTGGTAGTTGGTGACTTAATAAATACTTTAGGTATAACATGGGAAACAAATGACTCTACAATCGCAACTGTATCATATAAAGGTAGAGTAACAGCAATAAGCAAAGGATTGACATACATAAGTGCATTTGATGAAATAGGCAACGAATTAGGACGTATATACATAAGAGTAAGATAAATAATATACTAACTAAAACAAGCTTTAGGACAGGTACAGGATCTACTTTCTTAATTGAAGGTAGATCCTTTTTTATTGCTTATTAATAAATTATTTATTAATATATATCGGGAAACGTGTTATAATATAGATTAAAGTTATATTTAGTAAGCTATTTAATTTACTAGTATAGTATTTTTGTTTATAATTAACACTGTCACTGATAAGTGATAAAAGCAAATATAAATATTGAATAAATTGTATTATTTGTATAATGTAATATTACTTGTAAGTATAAACTAAAAATATATCTGAATTTAGTTAAAAATAACAAAAATAAAATAGTTTGTAACCTTTTGATAGTTTAATGCCCTTATATAATATAGGGGCATTTTAAGTTATATAAAAAAATGACGATATTCAATTCAAAATATTGACAAAATATGACAAAAAAATATATAATTTTATTAAGTTGCATATTGAATAATAATAAATTTGGAGGATGAAATAATGAAAAAATTTAATGGTAAAACAAGATTACTTTCTTTAATGTTAATTTTAGGATTGTTGTTAGTAAATTTAAATGTAAGTGCAATAAATAAAATGGATGCCCAGGATCTACTTGAAAGAGCTACTGAGCAATCTATTGAATTAAATTCAGAAGTATTCCAAAGTGCTGATAGCATTGTTGATTTAACTCCAGTAAATGCAAAAAGTACTTCAAAAGTAAAAAAAGAGAGTAATAAATTTATCTCTTTTATTGGAGATTTTTTTGCTTCAGAATCTTCTACTCCTACTAATACTTCAAATATAGAATGTATAGACCCATTCCTTGCGAATTCTTATGCTATAGCTAAATCTTCTTCCACTGTTATGGAAGATTATATTTATGCTAAATGTAGAATTTATAATGGAGGTGATGATTCATTAGTATCATCTACAGAAGAAGACGAAAATTATTCAAGTTTTGTTAGCGCTAAAGCAATAGATAGTGGTTTTTATAGTGATGATTATGCATATGGAAATCATATATACAAATTAGAAGGATACAAAGATGTTATTCATGAAACTTATGATGAATTTTAGATAATATAATTAAAGGATATCAATATGCAACTTATGAAAAGATGGTGAAAATATGAAGAGCAAAAAGAAAAATACTAGCATTAATATTTTAATAGGTATAGGCATTGTGGTATTAATTATTTTGTTAATAATTCAATTAAATCAGAACAAAGAAGTCTCTAGAGGAAAAAGTTCAGGTCAAGTAGCTTTTGGTATTTATAATAATAACAAAATATTGAATAGTGGGAGTTATATTCAAGAAAAAACTATTAAACATAAACTTGAAATGAGCCAAAATTTAGCTGTTCCAAGAGATTATTTAGTATTAGCTTTTATTGATTATGTCCAAACTGAATTTACTGTAGATGATAAGATATACAATAATTACATAATTAAGCTTGATAAAAATGATTCAAAAGATATTATGATTAATATGAATATACCAGATAATGCTAAAGAATTATGCTATGTAATAATTAAAAAACCTGCTTATATTATCGGAGAATCAGATATTAAGAAAGCTTGTACGTTGCAAGAAATTATGACTCTTAGATATAGTCTTGATAAAAATGACAAAAATATTAATATTGATAGTAATATTGATATAGTGTTAGAAGGACCAATGGATAATATATTTTTATCAGAAAGTGATATTAACTTAAAAGCGTTATTTACATGTAATGAAAATGAAGAAAAAAAACTGGTTTTAGGAAATATGTCTGATAAATCTATTCAATATGCTGTAGTTCAACTTTTAGATTGGAATCAAGTAACGTTTGATACTAAAGAGATGATAAAATTTTTTGAAGTTGCACCTAATACTAAGATTTCCTATGCGGTGGATATACCATCTGTTGACAAGGATTCTTTAATTCAATATATAGCATTTCCTTTTCCGTTTAATACTAGTAAAGATAACTTTTACAGTACTATAGGAGTAGGCACGTTTAGAACAACTATTATAGACATTGAATAAAAAAATTAATAGTAGTGCAACTATATGAAATTTAGATATACTAGTTATAAATATAAAATATAAGGATAAACAAATTTAGTTTAAAGATATATATAAATGGTGATTAAATAAATGTTAAATAGCTAGACAGATTCTTATATCAGAACATAGATAAGTGCTAAAGCACTGATTAGTACATATGAGCCTTAAAAAGGCTCTTTTAATTTGCCTAAAAGTAGAAATATAATTTAATAGTACATAGCTATAAATATAAAATAAAAATAAGTACTATCATAAGATAGACTTAATTAATTCCTCATAGTGTGTATTGGATTTACTCAAAAAGACTTTACAAGAACATTTGTTCGGTCTATAATATAAGTAATAGATAATACGACATAAGGAGGAACAGAATATGCAAGCAATAATAATAGAAGAAAAGAAAAATTGTAATTACAAATTAATGGTCGACCAAATTAAAAAAACTTTACGATGCATTGCTAGTGGTTACTTCTCTTTAGAAAGTGCCACTGCATACATAGAAGAGTTGCTACAAGTAGTATCAACTATACAGGATATAGAAAATTATACCCTTATAGTAGATGCAAAGAAACAAGAGAAAGTGGCACAAGAAGTATTGCCTACCATATCCGTTTGAATATTTCTAATCATAGATTTCAATTTAAAAGTTGGTAAAAATTTAAAACAACTAAAGAAACAATTAAGAAAATATATAGTACTTGCACATAAAAATATTTGAATTAATTAATAAGAATAACTAATTGTAGCATGACCACGAGTACTAGGAATACTAGAATGTATATCAACGGTTATTTTGGTTTTATGCCAAAAACTTGTTGAAATATTACAATTAACTGTTTGTCCAATTTTAATGTTTTCCCAATGACCACCACCGCCATCGCTAGAACGAATAGTAGCTTCAAATACTGCATTAGGGCGGTCTATGGTACAAGAAATATGGACGGTTATACCAGCTCCATATTGTTGAGCTTCATAATGGTAATTACCATTTGCATCCAAATCAAAATCAATTTCCATGGTTCCCGAGTCTTTTAAAGGGACTGGTTTTGTATAATCATTAATATCATTTGAGTTATATGTATTTATAGTCGATTGTAGGTCATTACGAACAGATTTAAAAATAGAATCAAAAACTTTATCCATATCTATACCTCCATAATTATCTTTGATGTGCAAGTATTTAAAATTATAATAACATAATTAATAAAAGTAAGTAAACATTAAAAATATATAAAATATAATACGCTGTAAAAAATATATAGCTTAAGTTAAAATCTTTATTGTAAGTAAATTAACTTGTGAAAAATTACTAATTACAAAGTTTAAAACCCGTTTTATTTGACAGATAAGATAATTGATGATAATGTTTTAGAATAAAATAAACTAAATATATTATGAAAATTTAATTAAATACCTTTTTGTGAAGGAGACTTGGAAAAAAATGGACAAGGAAAAATTGTATAAATTAATCATAGCAGATGATGAAGATACGATACGAAATGGATTAGTTAATTTGAATATTTGGGAAGATTTGGGTTTTGAGATTATAGCAGCCTATGAAGATGGATTGGGCATTATTGAATATTTGGATAAATCTCAAGATGTTGATGTATTATTAAGTGATATCGTAATGAATGAATACTCGGGATTGGATGTTCTGAAATACATCAATAAGAATAATATAGATGTTAAAACCATATTTTTAAGTGGTTATTCTGATTTTATAATCGCGCAAGAAGCTATAAGTTTAGGAGCTAGTGCATATTTACTGAAGCCCACTGCTATATCGAAGATTAGGGAGACATTCATTAAAGTTAAAAAAGAGCTAGATGAACAAAGGACAATAAGAGAATCCAATGAAGCTGAAAAATTATGGTTGGAAAAATTTCTCCTTAGTATAACATGTACACCAAGTCATATTAATATAGATAAACTTTGGAACATTATAGGTATCAAAAGTTCTCATAAATATTTTTATTGGACAAGTGTTTTTATTGAAATCAACCAAGATTATAATGGAAATACCAATGAAATTGAATTGATTTTAAAGAATTCATTGGATTTTGAAAAGGAATGGATTGTTGTGACCAATGCATTGATAGGTTCCATTACCATATTAATTTTAATTCCTAAAGATTTACCCATGACTTTTTATGAAAGTTTAGTTTGTGAAAAAATGGTTAGAACAGTGGAAACATTAAAGGAATTATTTAATTATGATATGAAGTTAAGAGACGTTATTATCACAGATAATTGGAAAGAAATGCAAAATGCTGTTAACAATACAGGTATTGAAAAACAAAATATCATAACGGTGAATTCAATTTATAGTAGTGATACGTTGTTTGAGTATATTAAAAATCGTGATTATGAGAAATTGAAAAATTTTTTACAATATGCGACAGAACATAAGAATGAAGTTCATCAGTTATTAATACGTGTTTCGATGATGTTATACCTTCAACTTATTCATTATTATATTGATTTGAATAGAGAATCACAAATTGAGGATATTAAAAAAGTTATTTATCAAGATCAAAATACAGAAATGGTCATACACTATTGCTATGATGCGATTTGTGCCCTGGAAAAACTTTTAGGGAAACGTAAAAAAATAGTTTCCATGATGTATGAATATATCTCTTTGCATATTGGAGAGGGCTTAACCTTATACGATATGGCAAAACATTTTAACTATAATGCATCGTATTTAAGCAGAGTTTTCAAAGAAGCAACAGGGGAGTCTTTTAGTAGTACACTAAAAAAAATTAAAATCAAACAAGCAAAATCAATGTTAAATAACCCAAAACTTAAAATTTATGAGATTTCAGAAAAGTTAGGGTATCAAGATGTTCGTCACTTCTATAAAGTGTTTAAAGATGCAACAAAAATGACGCCTAGTAAATATAGAGAAAGTATGGATATAGATTAGTGTTTAAGTTAAATATATAGAGTTAGGAGATGTATATGAAAAAACAAAGATTCAGTATAAAATTTATTGTACCTATGTTAAGAAAAGATACATTCAGAAGTCTATTTTTAAAAAATTTATTATATTTGTTGGTCATTGTTGCGGTACCTTTAATTAGTTTGACCTTATTTATAAATTTTTCTTATATCAATTCTAGAAAGCAAGAACTATATTCAAATATCAATAAAAATACCATTGAATTCAAAGCTGAACTTAAAAATGAATTTAATCAAATAAAGACTGCAAGCTATGCATTGGCCTATGATAAAAGCGTAATTAGACTTGCGACATATAAAGAAAATAGATTTAACAATGATTTTTTGAAAATAATAAGCGATATTAAAATGAAACTGAAAGTTTACGAAACTTCATACTTTATAACTGCAGATATGGGTATTATGTACTTAGAAGCAAAATATAATATAACTTCTCATACATCATACTCATTAAAGAACTTTGAATATAGGGAAAGTGATTTTCTCAAAAAAATATATGATACTATTAATGATAATGTTCAATATAATGTTTTTTTAAGTGATTATGGGATTATAAGTATATGTTTACTAAATAACAAAGAAAGTAGAGGAATAGTATATACATTATTAAATTTTAATAGTATCAATTCTAGCTTGAAAAAGTATATGGGAGAAGGTTTGGAAAATTATTATTTGATTGATAGACATGCCAGTAGAATGTATACTTTTGGTGGCGACGTATCTAGTTTTGTATATAATAAAGATAAAACAGAAGATGATATCACTTCTGTTATTCATAGTAGTAAGGATATGGAGCAAATTACCATAGAAGATAAAGAATATATCATAAAAAATATTGATTTTCCCAACAATCATATTTCGCTAGTAGTGTTAGTAGATGCGTCTAACTATATAAAGCATAAACAGACTGCAACTTTGGTCTTTATTCTTATTCTAATTATTATACTTTGTCTGAGTATACTTGCTTCAAGTTATGTTTCATGGCGTTTTTACCGACCTATAGATTTTGTAATTCATTTACTTCAAAATCCTAAACCAAATATTGTAAATGAATATAAAGAAGCTTATGAACCACAAGATGAGTTAGGTATAATATATACTATGATCAATGAGACAAGATTTCGTGAAGCCATGTTAAAAGATGAATTACAAAACAAAAAGGATATATTAAATAGAATTCAGAACAAGTTATTACAATCACAAATCAATCCTCATTTTATCAACAATACTTTAGAAACTATTAATTGGAAATCAATAGATCTTCTTGGAGAAGACAATGATATTTCTGAAATGCTAGTAAACTTTTCAAAATTATTAAGAAGGTCTTTTAGAGGTGTGGGTCAAATGGTATCTATATCTTCAGAGTTGGAGCATGCAAAATTATATCTTGATTTTCAGCAAAGAAGATTTTTTGGAAAATTTGAGATTGAATGGGATATTGATAAAAGTCTGTTACATTATTATACAGTACCAATTATTTTGCAACCTTTACTTGAGAATGCCATTAAATATGGGATAAAACCTTTAAAGAATGCAAAAGGACTCATAAGAATATCTTGTCAAAGCATTGGGGAAAGCATAGAGTTTGTTATCTATGATTGTGGTACGATAATATCAAATCAACAATTTAACCATATGTGTAATCAGTTAAAGATAGAAAGTTTGAATGCAGATAATCATATTGGTATCTCAAATGTTCAACAGAGAATAAAACTGGCATTTGGTGATAATTATGGGCTAGAGATAAATAATGGTGATAAGAGTTCATTAGAAATCAATAAGATAAAGGTAACGATTACAATACCAACAGTAAAAAAATCCACACTGTAATAATAAATTAAATAAAGTAGGTTTTATATTACATACCATACAAGTAATATAAGAACATTGTCAATATTTTTGTGATAAGTTATTATATAAATACAACTTAGTGCATTTTTAATTGACATACTATACAAGTTTATAAAACCATTGTCGATATTTTTGTACTAAGTTATTAATAAAGTAACTTAGTACATTTTTTATTTGAGCAAATAGTTCGTTCCTATGAAAATTGGGAAGGACTAGAGAAAGGATGAGACAATGAAAGATGCAAATATTTTGCAAAGAAGAATAAAAACGAAAAAAAATATAAAAAGGTATTATATTATTTATTTATTGCTATTGTTACCTTTTTTGTATTTATGTATCTTTAGATATTATCCAATTATTCTACAATTTCTTTTGGCATTTAAGAAGTATAGAATACTGGATGGTCCTTGGGGTAGTTCATGGGTAGGTCTTGAAAATTTCAAACATATATTTTCTTCTCCAGATATTGTAAGAGTTTTATATAACACTTTAATAATTAGTATTTATCGTTTGGTCTTCGGTTTTTTTCCACCAGTAATTTTAGCCATAATAATTTTTGATTTAACTTCAAATAAGTTTAGGAAAATTAGTCAAACGGTACTATACATACCTCATTTCTTTTCGTGGGTTATTATATATGCAGTTGTTTTTGCATTATTTACCAAGACAGGTATTGTCAATGGAGTTGTTGAACAGTTTGGTGGAAAACCACAAAACTTTCTGATTGAGTCTAAATGGTTTATGCCGCTAATAATAGGTTCAGGCGTTTGGAAAGAAGTTGGTTGGGGTACAATTATCTATATGGCAGCGCTAGGTAATATTAATACAGAATTATTTGAAGCGGCCAAGATCGATGGTGCAGGACCATTAAAAAGATTATGGCATATTTCATTGCCAGGAATTTTGCCAGTTATAGTTTTCATGCTTACCATATCATTGGGAACCATTTTCAGCAATAATGGAACCGAGCAAATATTATTATTTTATACGCCAGCTACATATAAAGTTGGTGATGTTATAGGAACATGGATTTATAGACAAGGTATTGGGAAATTAAATTATTCTTTAGGAGCGGCTGTGGGTCTTTTCCAATCTATTATAGGATTTGGGTTAGTCTGGATTACCAACAAGCTATCGAACAAGTTTGCAGGTGTTGGTATATGGTAATACTATATAAGATGAATGATTGGAGGGAGCAGAGATGAAAAAACACATAAATACTGAAAAAACTTATCAAATTGTCATTACTACAATAATTATAATTTTACTTATATGTTCAGTTTTTCCGTTGTTATATGTGGTGGGGTTGTCATTTACAGGTGAAGCTGAATGGATTGAAAGAGGTAACACAATGATTATTCCTTACAAACCAACTTTGCAGGGATATCAAAATGTACTATTCAAAGGCAGTAGATTTACGAATGCATTTTACATTAGTGTACTTCGTACAACCATAGGTACAGTTTTAGTTATGCTATTTACATTGATTACAGGTTATGCAGCTTCTCGTAAGGATTTACCAGGGAGAAAAATAATTATCATAATTATTATGATCACAGTATTATTTACAGGCGGTTTAATACCTACGTTTTTAGTGGTAAAAGCAACAGGAATTTATGATACATTTTTTTCAATGATTCTACCTGGATTGGTATACCCTTGGGGTGTTCTAGTTTTCAAGCAATTTTTTGAAAACCTTCCTAATCAAGTAGAGGAATCTGCTTATATTGATGGTGCAAGTGAGTTCGCATTAATGACCAGAATCATTATTCCAATGAGTAAACCGGTTATTGCTGCCTTGGCTATGTTTATTGCCGTAGGCCATTGGAACCAGTGGTTTGATGCACTTATCTATCTGCAAAATGAAAAATTGGAGCCTTTACAATTATTGCTTAGAAATATGTTCCAAAATACAAATATTGGTTATAATATGAATTCACAAGAAATATTTGATACAGAGCAGCGTGTATCAAGTACATCCATTAGAATGGTTATTACGGTGATTGGTACAGTACCTATTTTGGCTATATTTCCATTTTTGCAAAAATACTTTACAAAAGGAGTATATACAGGTTCTGTTAAGGGATAAATGTTTAATTGGAGGTAAGGTTTTTAATTACTAAAGAAGCTATATTTTGTAACTGCTTTAGTAATTGTAATAAAAGGGAGTGTCATACTTTTGACACTCCAATAAAAAAGGAGGAAGTTATAATGAAAAAACTATTTACAGTAGTTTTAGCATGTGTTATGACAGTTACATTAGTATTATCAGGGTGTGGTAAGAAAAAAGAAGCAGATACAGCTGATGAAAAACAAACAAATCAGAAAGAAAATATCAAAGAAAAAGTAAATATTGAAATTATGATGCAACCTTGGGTATCAGAGCCATTAGAATCAGATATTGATCCTTATAAAAAATGGCTCGATGAAACATACGATGCAAATTTCACTTTGACAACATCTTCAGAATTTGAAACAGAAATTTTAACTCGTTTTGCAGCGGGGACTCCACCAGACATCATTTTATGTAATTATGAAACATTGCTAACATTATATAGTCAAGATATATTAGTGAAAGATTGGAATAAATATCTTGACAAAATGCCAACTGTTGCAGATGGAATGGGTGATGCAGCTCAACAATATTACACAAGAGATGGCAAACTAATCACGCTCACAAACCCACCAGGTGGTCAAGGTTGGACTTGGAACATACGTAAAGACTGGTTATCAAAATTAGGATTATCAATGCCTACAACACCAGATGAGTTCTTAGATGTAGCAAGAGCTTTTACAAAAAATGATCCAGATGGTAATGGAAAAGATGATACATACGGATTTACTAGTGCAGGTGCGGGTAAATCTCTAGGTGATATATCCAACTTAAAATTAATGTTTGGTCCAACAGAGTTTTATGTAGGGGAAGACGGTACTGTAAAACACCCTGTAACTGATGGGAATGAAAAACTGTTCTTAGATTTTTTGAAAACAATTATTGATGAAGAACTTATAGATCCCGATTGGTATTCTCAAGGATGGGATGATAGAAAGCCTAACTTATACAAAGGTTTATTTGGTACTGTTTTTTATCCACCTATGTCACTATTAAATGAAACAGAAGGGGCTCGTGAAGGAGATCATGCTGTTATTGACTGGTATGATACATTAATCCCTATGCCTGTTGGAACACCTATTGGTGGAAAGCAACAACCAACTGGCATAACAGGTAGTATTAAAACTGTTTCCGCCAATGCTGAGGAAGATTCCGAGAAATTTGATGTTATTTTAAAATTCTTAGAAGGAACAAACTATCCTAATGAAGGATATTGGAAAATCCGTTGGGGTGGATGTGATGGTATTGAACAAACAAATCTAGATGATGGATATGTATATGCTAACCTAACTGGTACTGATAAAACAATTAGAGGTAAAGACGGTAAAAACAAATGGTTATTTAACTGGGGTAAATTAATAGCGGTACAAGGCAAAGATAAGATTATAAAAGGTACTAATCCAGAACCTGGGGTAATAGAAGAAACGTTTATGAAAATGCAATCAAAGTATGAAAATGACAAATTCTATCCTACAGATGATCAGTTGTTAGAATTAGATCTAGATGCGTCTGAAGAAGTAGACCGTGTTCTTGATGAATATCAAATCAATTATATTTTAGGTAACGATACAGATTATGATGCATTTGTACAAAGATGGTTAGATGCAGGTGGTCAAAAATTAATGGACCAAGCGACAGAGCAATTTAAAGATTTAGGTCTTATCAAGTAATACAAAAACTAAATAAAATAAATATATAATCTCCAATATGTAAAATGTTTTGCATTGGAGATTATATATTATTTAGAAAAAGAATTATCAAGAAGAATATGAGGTGTATTTGTTATGAACGCGATTAATAAATATAAAACGCCGTATAAATTGAATAAACCCATTTTGACAGGATCAGGAAAAGAAGGAGAGTTTGACTATCATGCTGTAGATTGCCCATTTGTATTTTTTCATCAGAACCTTTTTCATATGTTATATATTGGCTTTGATGGTATAGGGTATCAGACGGCGTTAGCAGTTAGTGAAGATTTAATACGTTGGAAAACCAAAGGCGTTGTTTTAGCAAGAGAAGAACATGTTGGATGGGATCAAACAGGTGCTGCTGGTACATGGATCATTAAAAATGACAATCTTAATGAATTGCCAATACTTAAAAAAGTGAATAATAAATATTGGATGATATATCATTCTTATCCGAGGACAGGTTATGAAGCTGGTGCAGCAGAAATGGGTCTGGCTTGGTGTGAAGATGAAGATCTTATGGAATGGCATCGTCTACCAAATCCTATATTTTCTTGGGAAAATGGCAGGGATTGGGAACAGGGTGGTTTATATAAAGCTTGTATCATTGAAAAAGACAACCAATATTATATGTTTTATAATGCAAAAAACTTAACCAATGGAGATTGGAAAGAACAGATAGGTCTAGCGGTTAGTGATAATCTATTGACTTGGAAAAGATATGAAAAAAATCCTATTTTAAAGATTCAGCCTAACACGTGGGAAAGTAAATTTTGCTCAGATCCTTGTGTGATGTATGATGATAAAATGTGGGTTATGTTTTATTTCGGATTTGATGGTAATCATGCACAGGAAGGTATAGCAGTATCAGAGGATTTACTGCATTGGGAAAAATATTCTGAACCGATTATAAAAAATGGAAAAGAGGGCGAACTTGACGAATTGCATGCGCATAAGCCTTCAATCATAAAGTATAATGATGTACTATATCATTTATATTGTGCCTGTGGAAAATATAAAGCAACAGATAGAACAAAGAATTTTGATGATGAATTCAGATGTATTACATTAGCTTCGTCTAGACCATTGTAAAATATATATAGAAAGGAAAATTTTATGAAAAAACCAAATATCTTAATTATTTTGGCTGATGATATGGGATATTCTGACATAGGGTGTTTTGGTTCTGAAATAAATACACCAAATATAGATGATTTGGCGAAAAATGGACTTAAATACACTCATTTCTATAATAATGCTCGTTGTTGTCCTAGCCGGGCTTCGCTTATAACTGGATTATATGCTCATCAAACAGGTGTTGGTCATATGGTAGAAAATTATAAAATACCAGAATATCAAGGGTATCTAAACGATAATTGCATAACTATAGCAGAAGGTTTGAAAATATCAGGTTATAATACTGCAATGACTGGAAAATGGCATGTAGGGGGAAACTATTGGCATGTAAATCGTGAAGAGGTATTAGGACAAAAGGGCTATCCTAATCCAATGCAACGAGGCTTTGATAGATTTTATGGAACACTTGAAGGAGCAGGAGATTATTATAATCCAACCACTTTGATGGAAGATGGAGATTGGATAACTGTAAATTCAGAGAATGATTTTTATTATACTGAAAGAATTTCAGAAAAAACTTGTGAATACATAGATACTTTTTCAGAAGAAAATAATCCTTTCTTCTTGTATGTTGCATTTAATGCGCCGCATTGGCCTTTGCATGCTAGAGAAGATGATATTAAAAAATATGAAGGCAAGTATATGTCTGGATGGGATTACCTTAGATATCAAAGATACAAAAAGCAAATAGAATTAGGAATTACAGAAGATATATGGAATATATCATTACGAGATCTTGATGCAATGCCTTGGGAATCAGTCGAAAACAAAGAATGGGAAGATATAAAAATGGCAGTCTATGCTGCACAAGTGGAAGAAATGGATAAAGCTATCGGAGAAATATACCAAAAATTAGAAGCGAAAGGCATAGCAGACGATACAATGATAATGTTTATGTCTGATAATGGGGGATGTGCAGAAAAATTACCAAGTGGTGGATGGGTACTTGGGTGTGCCAATGAGCAAACTTTAGATGGAAAATCTGTTGAAATCGGTAATTCTAGTAGGAAACGACCTGGAAATCAAGACACATTTATGAGTTATGGATTACCTTGGGCAAATTTAAGCAATACCCCATTCAAACTTTTTAAACACTGGATACATGAGGGTGGAATTTCCACACCATTGATTATCAACTGGAAAAATGGGATTGAAAATCCAGGAAGAATTATTCATTCGCCAATGCATTTTATCGACATTATGCCTACTATTTTGGATGTAGCAGAGGTTGAATATCCGTCAAATTATAAAAATAATGAAATAATACCTTATTCAGGTGAAAGTTTTAAGAAAAGCCTAAATGGTTCTTGGAAAAGAAAAGAACCTATATTTTGGGAACATGAAGGTAATTGTGGTGTAAGGAATGGCAAATATAAACTTGTCAAAAAATATCCAGGTGCTTTTGAATTATATGATATGGAAAAGGACCGTACAGAACAGAATGATATATCTAAGTTAGAACCTATAATTTTGAAAGAGCTAAAAATAAAATACTACGAATGGGCTAAAAAAACTAAGGTTAAAGAGTGGCAGGAAATATTGAAGATTAATGAATGAAATTATAATAAACTGTAAAGGAGTTTCTATGATAAATGAATTTGTTAAAACAGGTTAAAGAAAACAAAATCATTACCATTTTAAGAAATATACCTATAGATCAAATTTTACCTATTGCGCAAGCATTATATGATGGCGGTATAAAATTATTGGAGATCACATTCGATCAGTCATCATCAACTGGTTTGAGTGATACATCTATGGCCATTTCCATGTTAGCAGATGCAATGGGAGATAAAATGTACATAGGTGCAGGTACAGTAATGACAAGTGAGCAACTAAATATTGCATATAAAGCAGGAGCTAAATATATTCTTACACCTAATTTAGATGAAAAAATTATATATGAAAGTAAAAAACTTGGATTGAATGCTATATCCGGGGCATTTACTCCATCTGAAATAGTAACAGCTTATAACGCTGGTTCCGATATTGTTAAACTGTTTCCAGCAGGTTCAATTGGTACAGAATATATTAAAGCAATTAGAGCACCTATAAATCATATACCTATTATTGCTGTTGGTGGTGTAAATGAAATAAATATCTTGAAATTCTTAGATAGCGGTATAGTCGGTGCAGGTATTGGTTCAAATATAGTAAAAAATAATTTAGTGAAAAACAAAAATTATGAAGGAATAACTAAGTTAGCAAAAAAATACATTAGAGCTGTTAAAATGAAGTAGAAAGAGGTAATAAAGTGAGAATTACTGATTTTAAACTATATAAAATACCACCACGTTGGTTGTTTTTGAAAATTGAAACGGATGAAGGCTTTTTTGGATGGGGTGAACCCATAATTGAAGGTAGAGCAGATACTGTAAGAACTGCTGTAGAGGAATTCAAGGGGTACCTTTTGGGTAAGGATCCTATGAAAATAGAGGATCACTGGCAGGTAATGTATCGAAGTGGTTTTTATCGTGGCGGTCCAGAGGTTATGAGTGCTATTGCAGGTATTGATCAAGCACTATGGGATATTAAAGGCAAATATTATGGAGCACCCGTGTATCAGATGTTAGGAGGAGCTTGTAGAGATAAGCTGAAAATGTATCGGTGGATAGGTGGTGATAGACCATCTGATATTAAGATTGCTGCATTGGAAGCTTATAATCAAGGATACAGAGCGATAAAAATGAATGCTACTGAGGAAGTACATTATATTGATAGCTTTGATAAAATACAAGCAACTTGTGATAGAGTAGCCGCAATTAGGGATGAATTAGGGATGAAGCTAGATATTGCTGTTGATTTTCATGGTAGAATACATAAATCCATGGCAAAGGTTTTGGCTAAAGAACTAGACCAATTTCATCTAATGTTTATAGAAGAACCCGTACTTAGTCAAAATAATGAAGCGTTACGTGAAATAGCAAAATATACACCTACACCTATTGCTACAGGTGAAAGAATGTTTAGTAGATGGGAATTCAAAAATATATTAAAGGATGGATATGTTGATATTATACAGCCTGATTTGTCACACGCCGGTGGAATAAGTGAATGTAAGAAAATTGCAGCAATGGCTGAAGCTTATGATGTTGCAGTAGCACCACATTGCCCGTTAGGTCCAATAGCTCTAGGAGCATGCATTCAACTTGATGTATGTACACCGAATGTTTTCATACAGGAACAGAGTCTTGGTATTCATTACAATAAAGGTGGGGATTTGTTGGATTACTTAACTGATACTTCAATTTATCAGTACAAGGATGGTTTCTTGGATATAATAGATAAACCTGGTTTAGGTATTGATATCAATGAGGATTATGTAAAGGAATCTTCAAAGAGTGAAATTAACTGGAAAAATCCAATTTGGAGAAATTTTGATGGAACAGTTGCCGAATGGTAATGGGAGATAATCTTATGAATAAATATATAATTACTATTGATACAGGTACTACCAATACAAGAATTATTCTTTGGAGAAAAGACAGGGAATTAGTAGATAGTATTAAAATAAGTGTAGGTGTGAGAAACACTGCTATCGATGGTAACAATTCAGAGCTAAAGAAGGCAATCAAACAAGGACTAGAGCAGATACTAAATATTAACAAGCTTGGCTATGATAATATTTCAAAAATTATGGCAGGTGGAATGATAACTTCAAATGTTGGATTAATAGAAATTCCACATCTAACTGTACCCGTTAGTATTACAGAGTTAAAAAAAGGTGTGAGAGATGTTCTTATAGAAGAAATATGTCCTATTCCCATAAGTTTTATACCGGGAGTCAAAAATAAGGTAGATTGTATAGAGCTGTCTACATTTGAGCAAATGGATATTATGCGTGGTGAAGAGATTGAAGCTATGGCATTAATTAAGAGTATAGATTCTGATTGTGGCTATGTGATTGTATTGCCTGGTTCACATACAAAATTTATAAAAGTAGATGCTAGTAAAAAAATTGTAGCTTGTCTTACTACATTGACAGGAGAAATTCTATCCGCTATTACAAATAATACAATTATCGCAGATGCTGTTGGAAAGAAATTTGTTTCAAAAGAAGAATACGATAGGGACATGTTACTTTTGGGTTATAATACAACAGTTAAAGCAGGATTAAGCAGAGCAGTCTTTTCTGCAAGAATTATAAATCAGTTTTGTGAAAACAACAAATCCAAGATAGCAAATTTCATATTAGGTGCTGTTTTGGAAAATGATATTGAAGCAGTTAAAAACTCTGTTGCATTAAGTATTAATGGTTCAGAGCATATGATAGTTAGTGGAAAAAGTCCTTTTAGGCAGGCTATTGCAGATATTTTTAAATATGAGGCTACTTTTTCAAATGTGACTGAAATAATTCCAAAAGATAGTGAACCATTGTCTGGAATAGGTGCGCTTTTGTTATGTGATTGATATTTACATAGTAAAAACATAATAAAATTTTTCTGGAATAATGTTTAAAGGTGGTGGACGTTATAAATGCTTTATGGATGTGGTATCCTAGCGATTATGAAATATTTCATGGTATGAAACAAAATTTTTCACGAACGGAGAGAGGATTTTCTTGGCCTGCTTTCTGGAATATTGATGATTGTACTCATAATGTTAGATTTAAAAAAATATACAAACTTGTAGAGGATGAATATATTGATGTTTCGATTATTGGACAAGGTTACATTAAAATAAATAATAAAATGTTTGCATGTGGAAATAAATTGTTTTGTAAAGCAGGAACGGTGGAAATAATTATAGCTGTCGGTAATATGCAAGGTTTACCGTCAGCTTTTGTAGAAGGAAAGACAATTAATAGTGATAGCTCATGGGTTGTAGATGATTACACTAAGAATTGGGTATCTGTAGGTTGCAACGATCTATATACAGATAATCAATCTAATCCTAATAAATTTGATTTTTCATATAAGTCAGTGTATCCAGTTGTTTCAAATGAAGCAGATGGACTTTTTTATGATTTTGGCAAAGAAATAATGGGGAAAATTACTATAAAAAACAATATGTCAAATCAAAATCTAAAAATCTGCTACGGTGAGTCAGAAAAAGAGGCACATGATGTTGATAATTGTTATTATTGGGATAGTGTTTGTGCCGATGAACAAAACTGGAATTCAGATACCAAAGCTTTTCGATACATTTTTATACCAAATGCACCAATGGGTAAATTTGATGTATATGCTGATTTAGAATATGTAGATCGAAAAATGTTGGGAGAATTTAAATGCAATGATAAATTGATTAATAAGATTTGGGATATTTCCGCATATACATTTGAATTAACGTCTCGTATGTTTTTTTTAGATGGAATCAAGAGGGATAGATGGATATGGTCAGGAGATGCATATCAATGCTATTTTATCAATCGATATTTATTTTTTGATGAAGAGATTTGTAAGAGAACCATAATTGCTTTGCGAGGTAAAGATGTTGTAAAACAACATATCAATACGATAGTTGATTATTCATTGCTCTGGATAATTTCTATTGAAGATCACTATTATGCTACAGCAGATATAAAATTCTTAGAAATTATTTTTGAAAGAATGAAAATATTGGTAGATTATTGCATAAAAAGAACTGATGATAAAGGTTTTATTGTTGGGAGTGTTGATGATTGGGTATTCATCGATTGGGCAGATATGGATATGGAAGGACCAGTATGTGCAGAACAAATACTATTTGCTCAATGCCTAAGTTCTATAATTAATTGCTGTAAAGTACTGGAAAAACCTTACAATGAATATGAAAAGCGTCATGATAAGCTGATAAGCAATTTGAATAAATATTTTTGGGACAGTAAAAAAGGGGCTTACATAAATGGTTATGTATCAGGTAAGCACGATGTTACAAGGCAAGCCAATATATTTGCCATATTATTTAATATTGCCGATGACAAGAAAAGAGCATCTATAGCACATAATGTATTATTAAATGATGATATAGATCCAATAACTACACCATATTTTAAGTATTATGAACTGGAAGTATTGTGTAAGTTGGGATACCTGGGTGAAGTAATGCAAATCATAAAGGAATATTGGGGAGGGATGATTGATCAAGGTGCGACAACTTTTTGGGAAAAATTTGATCCGAAAGAAGATAGGCAAGAACAATATTCTATGTATGAAGATAAATATGGTAAGAGCTTATGTCACGCATGGGGAGCAAGTCCCATATATCTAATCGGAAGATATTTCATAGGATTATGCCCAATTGAACCAGGCTATAAAAAATTTCGGATATCACCCAAATTGAATAGTTTTACTAATTTCACATGTAAATTTCCTGTGAAAAACGGAATTGTTAAATTAGATTTTAATAATAATAAGCTATGTGTTATATCTGATGTTTCAGGAGGAGTATTGAATTATAAGGGGAAAGAATATATTATAAAAAAAGATAATGAACTTGTTATAAACAATGTAGTTTTATAGGAGGGATAGGATAAAAATGGATTTTAATTTAAGTTGGTTAAGTGATCCAAAAATATTCAATGTCAATAGATTACCTGCACATTCAAATCATAACTATATTGATTCTAATATGAATAGTTTTACAAAAAGTTTAAATGGCAATTGGAGGTTTTACTATTCTAAAAATCTAAATGATTTACCATTAGGATTTGAAGCATTAGATTATAATTGTGACAATTGGGATTTAATAAAAGTTCCAGGATTTATTCAGCTAAATAATAATGATAAATATGGAACTCCGCATTATGTTAATACAATGTATCCTTGGGATGGTCACGAAGAAATATATCCAGGAGAAATACCTAGAAAATATAATCCTGTTGGAAGTTATAGATTAGACTTCAATATTCCAGATGATTGGGATAAGGAATCTGTTTTCGTTAGATTCAATGGTGTAGATGCAGCTTTGGCTTTATGGTGTAATGGTGAATTTGTTGGATATTCTGAAGACAGTTTTACCCCGGCTGAATTTGACATTTCCTCTTTCATATCTGATAAACAGAATATATTATGTGCACAGGTGTTTAGATTTTGCTCAGGGAGCTGGCTTGAAGATCAAGATTTTTGGCGTTTTAGTGGGATCTTCAGAGATGTAGAACTTTTCACAATTCCTATAACTCATATATGGGATGCTTTTTTGAAACCTAATGTTTCTGAGGATATGAAAAAAGTATCTCTTAAAATAAAGCTGAAAGTCGAAGGAGAAGGCTCAATAGGTCTACAACTTGCTGACGAAAATCTTAAATATCAAATAGAAGATGAAACAGCAATACTAAATATGTTAGTTGAAAATCCTAAATTATGGAGTGGGGAAGAACCAAATCTATATACACTTAAAATTACTGTATATGATAATAATAATGAAATTACAGAAATTATTACTCAAAACATTGGGTTTAGACGATTTGAATTAAAAGATGGTGTTATGTGCATAAATGGAAAAAGAATTGTATTTAACGGAGTCAACCGACATGAATGGAATTGTCACACAGGTCGAACACTTAGTTATGAAGATATGATTTGGGATGTAATGAATATGAAACTTAACAATATTAATGCTGTCAGAACCAGTCATTATCCAAATGATGTGCGTTTTTATGATTTGTGCGATAAATACGGTATCTATGTAATGGACGAAGCAAACATGGAAAGTCATGGTACATGGCAAAAAATGGGTGTTGTTGCTAGCGATGAAAATACTATTCCAGGCGATAATCCCAATTGGAGAGATATTGTCATTGACCGTGCAAAGAGTATGTTTGAAAGGGACAAAAATCACCCTAGTATACTAATATGGAGTTGTGGCAACGAGAGTTACGGGGGAAAAAACATCTTTGATATGAGTGAATTTTTTCGTAGTGTAGATGATAGTCGTTTAGTTCATTATGAAGGAATCGTTCATGACAGAAGATTTAATTCCACAAGTGATATGGAAAGCAGAATGTATCCTACAGTGTACGAGATAAAAGAATTTCTTGCTAAGTATCGGAATAAGCCATTTATATGTTGTGAGTACTCTCATGCTATGGGTAATTCATGTGGAGCTATGCATAAATATACTGAACTCACAGATGTAGAGAATCTATATCAAGGAGGTTTCATATGGGATTACATCGATCAAGGTATTGTTAAAATGGGTCCTGATGGAAAAGAGTATCTTGCATATGGTGGTGATTTCGGAGATTCTCCTACGGATTATAACTTCTGTATAAATGGTATTGTATATGCAAACCGCCAAAACAGTCCTAAGATGCAGGAAGTTAAATTTAATTATCAAAATATACAAATTACAATCGATCAAGATACTATTTTAATTAATAATAAATTTCTTTTCATCAACCTCTCAACTTATAGATTGAAAATGACATTATCACTGCAAGGTGAGGTTATTTCAGAAAAGACCTTAAGTGTTAATGTACCACCTGGTCAAAATATGAAATTGTCTCAACCATTTAATATTCCACTAGAGTGTGGTATTTATTCTATATCAGCAGTATTCATTACCGATAGTGATTGTTTGTGGGCAGAAGCCGGTCATGTTATAGCACAAGGACAATATATTATAGACAAATCAAAATCAGTACACTTAACTAATAAGCTGTTAAGAGCAATAACTGGAGATGTTAATATCGGAATTTGTGGTGATGATTTCGAAGTTTTTTTCAATCGCAGATCTGGTAGACTTGTCTCTTTTCATAAAAAGAATAAACCACTTTTATATTCTATATTGCCAAGACTAAATTTCTGGCGTGCTAGCACGGATAATGATCGGGGAAATGGTTTGTATTTTGATAATGCCAAATGGTTAATTGCAGGTCAATTTGCAAAACTAGATAATTTATCATTTCAATTAACTGAGACAATTGTAACAATTACAGCAAATTATATTCTTGCAACAGAAACAAGAGAAAGAGTAAATGCAACTTATGTAATCAGTGGTGATGGAAATATATCTATTACACTAACTTGGTTAAGTGAAAGGACAATAATTCCAGAATTTGGAATGGTGTTTTGTATGCCAAATTCTTATAAGCATGTAGCATTCCTAGGAAACGGACCAGAAGAAAACTATTGTGATAGAAATAAAGGTTCAATACTTGGTAAATATGAGTATGAGGTTCATTCAAATATGTCAAAGTATGTAATACCACAAGAATGCGGTAATAGAACAGGGGTATACACCGCATCTGTAACTGATGATAATGGTGATGGTATATGCTTTAGTGGTAACGCTATGGATTTTTCAGCTTTGCCATATACACCACAGGAATTAGAACAAGCACAACACATTTTTGATTTACCCCAAAATGTTAAAACCGTTGTACGTTGCTCATATGGTCAGATGGGTGTTGGAGGAGATGATAGCTGGGGAGCAAAACCTCATTCAGAATATTTGAATACAATTAATAATGGAGATAGCTTTACATTTAATATTAAAGTAATTTAAACAATTCCTATGACATTTCTTTTTAACAGTGTGTTAAATAGTTATTTATGTGTTATAATTCTAAATACCTAAGATGTATTAATGACAGTTACTTGAAAGTAGTGATTAAATGGAAAAACAATTCTTTTTTTCAACAAAAGCTCTTATTCTTAATGGCAATAAATTTTTAGCCATGTATAAAATAGTAGATGGGAACAAATGGTGGGATTTACCTGGAGGAAGAATGGAATTTGGTGAAAGAGCTGAAGAAACTTTAGCCAGAGAGATAAAGGAAGAATTAGATGTTGTTATTGAACCTATCAAATTAATTGATACATGGACTTATATGCCCTATGAGTATTTCCAAACTGTAGGTGTTATATATCATAGCGAAATTATATCTGGAAACATCACGGTTTCAGAAGAACATGATGGCTATGAATGGGTTAGCATAGAGGATGTTGGAGAAGTGTTCAATAGAGAAGCTTTTGTAGAGCGGATGAAATCATGGAATTGGGATGCTGTAATGGATGATAGCATAACATTTCGAAATAAATTATAAAGATATGAAATATGATTTTACTTAATGAGTGTCTTATGATATCTTCAAAAAGAGATATTATGGAAACTCATGGAATAAGTGACTACAAACGTAATACCTATTTGCTTTTTCTAATTACTGCATTTATACAAGAAAATACAGTAGAAAATTTATAAAGTAACTTAATAAATAAAATAAAGCCAATTATTAAAAAAAATAGGTATTTTGCCAGATGATATCGGGGTATAAAATGACTATATATATAAAGACTATATATTATCAGTTAATGTTGTATTGAAAATGAACAAATGGTATAATTTTACGTAAGTAAAAATTTTACATTATTGTATATTAATGAGTATACAGACTATGATCAATTTTATTGAAGCGGATTATAGTCTGTATATATATAACAGTAATAAAAATTTTTTGTAGTTGAAGTAGATGAAAAAAAGAATGAGGTGATTGTAATTAATTAATATATTTTATATCATATTATAATTAAATGTATGCTAGAAACTGGAGGCTGATAAAAATGAAATTGGGTAGAAGTATTAAAGTAAAACTTATAATGTTGCCTATTATGGCTATTATAGCGGGAATGTTGATTGTTGGTATAAAAATTAAAAATACTGTTGAAGAAAAAATGATGGATGAAATGAAGATGAATGGTTTATTCTATTCTGAAAGAGTTATTGAAAGCATGAATGATGGACAAGTGGCAATAGATAAAATAAATAATGAATTAGAAGAGGAATTGATTGGAATTTCCAAATATATTTTATCATATAAAGATGAAATTACAAACGAAGAATTACACGCTTTAGCAAATCATATGGATATTTTTGAGATTTCGTTATATAATCCATCTAAGGTTATAATTAAAGCATCTGATTTAGATTTTATTGGATGGGAAGTGCCAGATGGCCATTCAATTAAAACCTTTGTGAATGGAGAAAAGGATGAATTAATTGAAGACAGAAAAGATTCAGAAGATGGATTGTTAAAAAAATATTCTTATGTAAAAGATGAATCAGGTTTTTTTGTTCAGCTTTCTATGAAAATCGATGATATTAAAAAGATATCAGAGCGCTTCAGTTATCAGAAAATGGTTGAAAAATTAACTAATGATGATAGGATTGAATATACTTTGATCATAGATGAAAACTTTGAAGCAATAGCACATAGTGATACTAATAGAATAGGGATTCAATTAGAGGATGATTCAAATGTTAGAGAAGCCTTTGAAAGAAAAGAAGGTATTGCTCGTGAATATTTATATGAAAATGAAGTTGCTGTATTAGATATAATATATCCTATTATTGTTGATGATGAGATAATAGGAGCTCTGAATATGGGATATTTACTTGATGAAATAAAAACCATCATCACTAAAATTACTACAATAATAATATTTTTGGTTATAGTGATTATTCTTATTCTTAGTATCATACTATATAAGATAAGTTCAAACGTTGTTAAATGTATACAATTTTTGAAAACTAACGTGGATCAAATGGCGACAGGTAATTTTACAAATGCATTTGATTCCAAGTATATTAAAAGAAAAGATGAATTAGGTGTTATAGCCAGTTCTCTTAGCAATATGCAAAGCAACATAAAAAACGTTATACAAAATGTAGTTGACAAATCAGTAAATGTTGCTACTGCATCAACAAACCTAAAACATATATCAAATAATACATCAGAAGCAGCAGAACAAATATCAAGTACTATTGAAGATATAGCTATTAGTGCTACAGAGCAAGCTAAAGATACTGAAGATACAGCATCACAACTTGATACAATAAATAAACTTTTGGATACAGAACAGAAATATTTGGATGAATTGAATTCTGCTAAAGATAATATCGAAGGGGATAAGAATAATGGTTTGAAGGTCATACAAATATTGAATCAGAATACAGCTCAAAACAAGGAAACATCTGAAGCTGTTTATAAAGCAATCATTGAAAACAATGTAAGTGCCGAGCAGATTGATGAGGCTAGTAGCATGATAAAAAGTATAGCCGACCAAACCAATTTGCTTGCACTAAATGCTGCAATAGAAGCAGCAAGAGCAGGTGAAGCAGGTAGGGGATTTGCAGTTGTCGCAGAAGAAATAAGAGATTTAGCAGAACAATCAAGTAATTTTACTAATGAAATCCAGCAGATTATATCAACTTTAAAATTAAACTCAGAAAAAGCTTTAGATAAAATATCTGATGTAAATAAAGTTGTTGAAATTCAAACAGAAAGCGTTGTACAGACAGGTAATATTTTCTCTAAGATTAGTGAATCTATAAATATGATTAATGAACTGATACTAAAATTTAATGAAGCATCGATAATGATGAACAAAAATAAAGAGAAAATAATGGTTACTACTCAGAATTTATCAGCCAGTTCAGAGGAGAATGCAGCAAGTACAGAAGAAGTATCTGCAACTATGGAAGGTCAAACTGTAGCCTTCGAAGAAATATCTCAAGCAAGTAATCAATTAGCAAAGATTGCTGAAGAATTGAATGAAACTGTAAAAAAATTCATAATTTAAGAAATCTAGGGACTGCATTAAATATGACCTTCTTGGTAATAATTTCAATAAATCTATGAGGAGGTTATATTTACTGAAGTAATTAGATTATTTATAGATACTTAGTAAATAATATTTAATAAGTTGTTGACGTAAATAGGAATTAATATTATAATATTATTAATAAGAAAAAAATATTGTGTTCAGTTATTATAATGCACTAAATATATATTAATAAGGAGTCTATATATGGCAGGTTTAAATCATAAAGATATGAATAGTAACAATAAATATGTCCTCTTAAAAGATATAGTAACAAAAGGTCCAATATCAAGAATAGAGCTTAGTAAGATAACTGGATTAAGTAAAATGACAGTTACAGCTATTATCAATGAATATATAGAGAAAGACATAATATGGGAATGTAGCGAGGCAAAATCTACTGGAGGTAGGAAACGAACTAATCTAGATATTTCTAATGAGTCGTTATTGACACTGGGTATCTACATAGGTCGTGACTTTTTA
This sequence comes from Vallitalea sediminicola, assembly GCF_054408565.1. Lineage (NCBI taxonomy): Bacteria > Bacillati > Bacillota > Clostridia > Lachnospirales > Vallitaleaceae > Vallitalea > Vallitalea sediminicola. Next base: position 113,069 of record NZ_BTPT01000026.1, on the reverse strand, counting down.
CAAGTGGGTGTTATTAATCTAAAAGGACAAATATTGCAGGCAGAAAATATTTCTCTGAAAGAAATCAAAAATAATGAAATGTTAATGGATAGCCTTTTTATGTTATGTGATAAGCTAATCAAAAGTAGATATAAAGATAACATATGGGGAATTGGTGTTTCCTGTGCAGGACCTTTATTAGTCAGTGATGGTATAATTCTTAATCCTCCTGATTTTAATAATGTTCATGAATTGAATATAGTTGAAATCCTAACAAATAGATACCATCTTCCTGTATGCCTACAAAATGATATGTGTGTTGCAGCACTTGCAGAAGTATATTTTGGTGAAAATCGCCAACTTGATAACTTTATCTATATTGGTATTTCTTCTGGTATTGGAGGAGGTGTAATAATAGACAAAAAGCTTTTTACTGGCTCATCAGGATTAGCTGGTATTATTGGGCATAGCATTGTAGAGATGAATGGAATTCGTTGTGAATGCGGACAAAGAGGTTGTTTGGAAAAATACAGTAGCACTAGGGCAGTCACTAAATGGGTTAAAGAACAAAGCGGTGAAGACATATCATGGTTTGAATTATTGAATAGAGCAACAAAAGGAGATCAGATTTGTCTAAAAGCCATAGATAGGATGACCGATTATCTAGGAGTCGCCATATGTAATATGCAAAGTGCATATGATACAGATTGTTTTATTATTGGTGGCGATTTTAATTCAACTCAAAATATGATTATAGACAGAATAAAGGATAAGATGCAAGAATCATCTTTTTTTAATGAGAGAAAGAAGAAAGTACAATTGAAGCCTTCATCCTTTATGGCAAGTGGATCTTTTATTGGTACAGTAGCTCTAGTTATGGAAAATAATTTAACCAATTATTGATATATCACATGAAAAGTATAATAGGGTAAAATTATAGAAAATATATTGAACAAAAATAGATGTATAGATTTCTAGTTCAAAATATAGAGTGCGTTTTATTTTTGAACAAGGTATTAATATATACGATTATAAGAACTGAAAGGCTGATATATACATGAAAATAGGGATAGACTTGGGTGGTACAACCATGTCAGCAGGGATTGTAGATGAGAAAAATAGAATTATTGATAAAAACCAGATAGATACAAATAGCTCAGATTCACCAGAAAAAGTTATACTGAGAATGGCAAATCTGGTTAATGGATTAATTTCCAAATCCGATGAAAAAAATATTACTCATATTGGAATAGGGTGTCCAGGAATGTTGGATAGGCAGAATGGAATAGTTCTGTATTCCAATAATATTGGATGGGATAATATACGTCTTGTTGAGTCTATGAAAAAATATTTTGATATACCAGTGTATCTGGAAAATGATGCAAATTGTGCTGCTATTGGCGAATATATAGCTGGAGCAGGAAAAGAATACTCATCTATGGTAATGGTTACCCTGGGTACTGGAATTGGTGGAGGAATAATTGTTAATGATAGATTATACCGTGGAAATAATGGCAATTCAAGCATTCTAGGACATATTCTAATGGTTAAAGATGGAGAATTGTGTACTTGCGGAAGAAAAGGATGTTGGGAAGCTTATGGTTCTGTCAGTGCATTAATTCGTATGGCAAATAAAAAAGCTGATGATTGCCCAGAGTCTGAACTTCAAGCACAACGAGAATCTTCAGGCAGATTAGATGGTAAAAAGATATTTGATGCCATACATAATGGTGATAAGGCAGCTAACCAAGTTTTTGAGAAGTATACAAGTTATATCGCACAAGGAATCACTGATATTGTTAACATATTGGATCCAGAAGGAATTGTCATAGGTGGAGGAATCAGTAAGCAGGGAGAATTTATATTAGAACCTGTTCGTAGAATTGTATTAGAGAATAGATACTGTAAATCCATGGAATCACCAATTATTACCACATCAGGATTAGGTAATAATGCAGGAATTATTGGAGCAGCTTGTTTAGATGAATTTGTATAGATAGAATTATCTCAATTAACAAGGTAACTAACTACTAATTGATTAAAAGGAATTAAATGGAGGTAAAAATGTTCAAATCAAACTACGATAAAAGTCCTGTGGTTGAAGTTATAGGATATGAAAACGAAATATATGTAGGATATGAAGAGATAGCCAGCGAAATAATAAAAAAGATCGATAAAAGTGAAAAAAATAAAACAATAGTTACTGTTGAGTGCTATCCTGGTGTTAATAAAGATGAGGTACTAACGGCTTTTAAAAAGATTCTTAATCCCAATCTATTGATTGATGCGGATGATTCTAGTTTTGATGGAGATACAATTACTAGAATGATACAGCGTGAACTTACAGATGATAGAGTTTTTGGAGTTCTTAGCTGTAGAACAATGGAGGAATTTTTTGATGAGAAATTAGTTGGAAAAGCAAGACGACAGATAGAAGAAAGTGATACGGGTATAGTATTGGTATATGGTACAGGGGCTTCTATTATAAACAATGGAGATATTTTAGTGTATGCTGATTTAGCAAGATGGGAAATTCAGTTACGTTATCGTAGAAAAGAGATTGCAAACTGGAAAATGGATAATTATGATGAAGACTTGCTCAAGAAATATAAAAGAGGATTTTTCATAGAATGGAGAATAGCAGATAGGTTAAAGAAGAAACTTTACCCCAAATTAGACTATATACTAGATACAAATAAATCCAACTCTCCCAAAATGTTGACTAAGAAGGCGTTTGTAGCTGGTCTAGAGAAAACTGTTAGTGGTCCATTTAGAGTTGTTCCATATTTTGATAAAGGGGTATGGGGTGGACAATGGATGAAAGATGTTTGCGACTTAGACAAAAGTTCCGAAAACTTTGCGTGGTGTTTTGACTGTGTACCAGAAGAAAATAGTTTGAACTTAAAATACGGTGATACAGTCGTAGAAATACCTTCTATAGATGTTGTGTTTTTCTACCCTCATCAATTATTAGGAGAAAAAGTTCATTCTAGATTTGGAACGGAGTTTCCTATAAGAGTTGATATGTTAGATACAATGGGAGGTCAGAATCTTAGCCTACAAGTTCATCCTCTTACAGAATACATCCAAGAGAAATTTGGTATGCACTATACTCAAGATGAGAGTTACTATCTTCTTGATGCTGAAGATGATGCTAATGTATATCTAGGTGTGAAGAAAAATGTAGATAAAGAAGCAGTAATAAATGACTTATTAGAGGCGGAAAAAGGAAATATTACATTCCCTGATGAAAAATATATAAACAAATTCCCTGCAAAAAAACATGATCATTTCTTAATTCCAGCAGGAACAATTCATTGTTCAGGTGATAAGTGTATGGTTCTAGAAATAAGTGCAACACCTTATATATTTACTTTCAAATTATGGGATTGGGAAAGATTGGGACTTGATGGAAAACCTCGACCAGTGCATGTTAAACATGGTGAACAAGTAATCCAGTGGGATAGAGATACTGATTGGGTTAAAGATAATCTTATTAATAGAGTAGAGGCTGTTTCTAATGGTGATGGTTGGAAAGAAGAACGTACAGGACTTCACGAAAGAGAATTCATTGAAACTAGAAGATATTGGTTCAGTAAAAAAGTATCGATTGAAACTAATGGTGGGGTAAATGTATTAAACTTAGTTGAAGGAAGAGAAGCCATTGTGGAAAGTCCAGAAAATAAATTCAAACCGTTTGTTGTCCACTATGCTGAAACATTTATAATTCCAGCAAGCGTTGGAGATTATACTATTAAACCATATGGAGAAAGTGAAGGCAAAGAAATAGGAATGATGAAAATATATGTAAGATAAGTTATTATTTATTTTAGAAAATATAATGTTGTCATGCTATGATTAGTCTTAGTGTAGTTGGAAATCTTAGAAAAGCAATAAATGTATTAAAAGATGATGTTAAATTAATATAAAAATAAGTAAAATGTCTTTAGCCTTTTATAATAAGTCAATTAACTAAATTTAAGAGAGGCATTTTACTTATGATAAACTTGCTTTTTTAAAGATGATCAATGATTATATTAACCCATTATATTATTAGGTATAGTAAGGCATACTATTGTTCCTTCTCCAAGTTTACTCTCATAAAATAAACCATATTCTTTACCGTAATAAAGTTGAACACGGTGATGAACATTTTGAATACCATAACCTTTTGTTTTTATAGTCGAGATTGATTCTAGAGTATGAGGAGCAATACCACAACCATTATCTGTAATAGTAAACACTAGATTATTGTTGGATTGATTAGCGATAATAGTTAATAAACCACGTCCTGCACTTTCTTTGTGGTCTAGCCCGTGTACAATAGCATTTTCTACAAGGGGCTGTAAAAGTAAATTTAACATTGTATAGTTTGAAATATTATCATCAATGTCATAAGATACATCAAATGAATAACTATGCATCATTAATTGAATTTGGATATAGCTTGTCACATTTTTCAATTCGTCTTCTACTAGAATTGTATTCTTCCCCTTATTTAATGTAGTACGATAAAAAGATGAAAGAAATTGAGCCATATGGCTTATATCATCGTGACCTGCCATTATTGCTTTACTATTTATAAGAGAGAGACTATTATAGAAAAAGTGAGGGCTAATCTGTGCCTGCAAGGCTTTCATTTCATATTCTTGCTGAAGAATTTTACTTTTGTATACTTCATCAATCATATATTTTATACGATTTACCATATATCCAAAACGTTGAATCAAAATACCGATTTCATCAGTTGAATCCTGAGTGACAGTCACGGATAAATTACCCGATTCAATTTGCTCCATGTTGTCTGTAAGATCTTCTAATGGACGTACTATTACTTTTGAGAGTGAATAACTGGCAAATAGCAAGAAAAGTATGCAGCCAATGATGATGAAGAATATAATAATAGTTATCTGACTTGCTGCAGCGGAAACGGTACTAATAGGTCGATATAGATAAACAGTCCAATTAGAAGTTGGTAAATGTTTGACCTCAAAGACGTAATCTTTATCTAAGCTGCCTTCATTTAATTTTGATAATAATTCACTGTGAGACATACTATAAACAGATTCTTTATTAGAAAAATTCTCATATTCATAAACAGGGTTACCATCATTATCTATAACTATAACACCATAGGAATTATCAAAAAGAGTGGACAATGGAGCAAAGGTGTGAGCATAGTTAACATTCATTTTAATAATGTTGGTATACTGACTAGTAGAGCCCAATAGCTGACATACTATATCCAATTGATGTTCATCAGAAGAAACAATAAGGTGAGGTACAGTTGTATCTACTATGATATCAAACCAATATAAATCGTCAATATCTGACAAAGGACGTAATACATTTCCATGAGGATTAATATTAATATTGCTATATACGGTAATAGCTTCTATTTCATTATGAAGAGAACGTACTGTTGAAAATAAGGGATCAATAACTTCCTTATAAGCTAAATACATCTCATAATTATTGTTATAGCTAGAATTTAATGTAACTGACAAATCATTATCCCATATAATATGACCCATTACGTTGAGAGAAGAGATTGTCATATGCTCTAATGAATTAGCTGCTTGATTTAAAGATTCTACCAATACTTCCTTTTCACGATTGATCAGTAGGTTACGTATCTGAAGATAAGAAAAACTACCAAGTATAATGATAGGTAATAAGCTAACTACTAAACAGGTTAGTGTAATTTTATTTCTGAATTTAAGATTTTTAAACCATATTATAGATTGAGTCATAATTTCGTCCATCCTTTATAGGTGTGTGTTCCTATATTTTTCGGGAGTTACTCCAAAATTTTCTTGAAAGCTTTTGCAGAAATAGGATACATTGGAATATCCTACAGTTTTGCATATGTCTATTATTTTTATATTAGTATCTAGAAGCAGTTCTTTAGCCTTATCCATTCTCAGATTTTTAATGTATTTATTAATCCCATAGCCTATCTCTTGAATAAATAAGGTGCTCAAATATCTGGGAGTCAGAAAAACCTTTTCTGCTAAAATATTGAGACTTAAATTCTCGCCATAATGTGTATGGATATATTGTTTTACAAGATTGATTGCATGTTTGGGAGATAGTTGTTCAGTTTCAAACTTTTCTATGACTTTAACTGAAATATCATATAGTAATTCTTGGATTTCGTCGAAGCTGTGACTGGAATAAATATTTGTTATATTTTTTGTGAATTCACTTTCGTTATATTCGGGAAGTTCTTTATAAAGTATCTGCAATAAATTAGTACAAAGAAAGCGTATATATATGTGGGATAAGGACTTTTTATTACGATATTTTTTTAAAAGCGTATTTATATCTTGTTTAAGACTATAAGTATCCTTTAACTTTATATCTTTTTGTATATTTTGTAGTAAATAATTATCTTGTTCGCTGTTATGTTCATTGTCGATAAAAGAAGTTTCTATAGAATAAATAAAAGTATCTGAAAAAAAGAAACGATTTTCTAAATAGCCTTCTGCTTCTTCATAAGCTTTACCAATACCATCTGGTTCAATGATTTGGTTACTGATTGAAATAAAACATTGTTTTCCATATATAGTAGAAATATGATTATGTAGTTTAAAAGCTAATTCTCTATAATATATTGATGACTTATCTTTGCTTTTAAATAAAAGGAGACTTTGAAAAGGGTTCAAATTAATAAAATCAAAGTGCATATCAATAATTTCATGGATTTTATCGTAATAAGAATGAAAATCTTTACCATGTAAATTGTCAAATAATGATACTTCGAACTGCATAAGAAATAACCTAGTGTAATCCATTAAATATGTAAGATCAATAGTTGGATATTCTTGTTTTAGAGTTTCTAGGTGTGTTTTATTAATTAAACGATATAAAATATGATTTTTTAGATGAAGAGCATGATTTTTCTTGTCATCCAGTTCTTTTTGTAACTGTTCCGTTCTTTGAAGAACTAATGACATTGTTTTTTGAAATTCCAAAGGGTTTATTGGTTTCAAAATATAATCAACAGCTCTTAAAGACAATGCTTTTTTAATGTATTCAAAATCGTCATAACCACTAAAAAAAATAATCTGAATATTAGTAGATAGCTCCCTTGCACTAGAAGCTAATTTTATACCATCCATAAAAGGCATTTTAACATCTGTAAATAGAATATCAAAAGGATATTCTTTTAATTTTGCCAGTGCCTCTTTTCCATTAGATGCTTCTATAATATTTAATTTGAAATTATATTTATCTAAAAGAAATCGGATGACTTGACGTTCATCACTTTCGTCATCAGCAATTAATATACGATACATAATGAACCTCCTTCATGAATTTGCTAAAAGTATAGCACTTTTAATATAGTTTTTCAATGTATGGGAAGTGTATAGCAGTATGTTCAAGAAAAAGTGTTATGAATAAGTATTTTCTTGCGTTTACTCAATGCAGTGAAGATGTTATATTAAAAATAACTTAAATTATCCGGCCGCTGATAAGTTTGAGAAAATTGAATCAAAGATAATATTAACTATTAATAATTGGGAGGTTATTATGAATAAATCTATTTTAAAACGTATAACAGCTTTGATATTGATAAGTATAATGAGTTTTTCATTAGTAGCATGTAATAATGATAAAACCACTACTTCAAAACAAAAAGAATCAAATCCTAAAGAAAACGAAGTAGTAGAAAATGATGAGGGTAAGTATACTGAAGAAATTACTTATACTTTAGGACGTCTGACAACACAAAACTCCAAATTACCTGAAGGGGATACATATGAGGATAATGCATATACCCGTTATGTGAAAGAAAAGCTGAATGCAGTATGTGTAGATGAATTTGAAGCTAATGGAGAAGATTACGATAGACAGGTATCTTTGGCAATTAGTTCAGGAGATTTACCTGATATGATGCGTATAGGGGATAAAAATGTATTGAACGAATTAGTTGAAAATGATTTGATAGCCGATTTAACAGAAGTTTATAATACTTATGCAAGTGATTATCTAAAATCCATATATGATTCTTATGATGGTAGAGCTTTAGATACTGTAACGTATGATGGTAAATTAATGGCTTTACCAGCAACCAACGTTGACAGTGCACCTTCAGAGGTATGGATTAGACAAGATTGGTTAGATGAATTAGGTATCGTTGTAGATGAAGATGGGAACGGATGTATTACTATTGAAGAACTTGAAATGATAGCTAATACATTTAAAGATAAAGATCCTGGTAATAGTGGTAATCCAGTGGGTATTCCATTAGCTTATTGGTTAAATTCAAATGATTATGGTGGTTCTAATCATTGTATGACAGGTATTGCCAATGCACTTGAAGCTTATCCCAAATTATGGTTACAAGATGAAAATGGAAATGTTTATTATGGTTCTACTACCAATGAAACAAAAGAAGCTTTAGGTATAATAAGAAAATGGTATCAAGAAGGTATTCTTGACCCACAATTCGGAACTAGAACTTGGGATGATATTACTGCTCTTCTTATAAACGGACAAAGTGGAATTGTTTTCGGTGCATGGCATATTCCTGACTGGTTACTTAATAATATAAGAGCTATGGAGAATAATGCTGTATTTTCTGCTTACGTAATTGAAGGTAAAAATGGTAAGGCTAATGTGTTCCATAATAATGCATCTAATGGATTTATGGTAGTAAGAAAAGGATATGAACATCCTGAATTAGCAATAAAGATTGCTAATATCTTCTATGATGAATTTGCTAACAGTACTACTTTGTTGACAGATGCACCTGAGGTGGCAAAATATCAAGAAGATGCAGTTGATGGTGCTACTAGACCATTCAATATTGAGATTAATAAGTACACATCATTACTTGATGATTTCTCTGACATTAGAAGAGGTGTTAATGGAGAAATCTCAGTAGATGAAGCACGTACTGTAGAATCCAAAGTTGTAATTGGCAACGTAAAAAGATATTTAGAAGATTACGAAAATTCCACTGTAACTGATTGGGCAAAATACCATTCTCGAATGAAAGGTATAGCACTAATTGAAAAATTAACAAATGAAGGAACTTTCAATTGGGTTAATCCAGTATTTTGGGGGACAACAGACACAATGAAAACTAATTGGGCGAACCTAGAAAAACTGGAAGAAGAAATGTTTATCAAGATTATAATTGGAGCTGCACCATTAGATGATTTTAACACCTTTGTAGATGATTGGAACAAACAAGGTGGTGCTAAAATTATTAAAGAAATTCAAGAAACGTTACAGTAATAAATGAGATTAAGGGACTGTTTAGGCAGTCCCTTATATATCATAAAATATAATATAATTAGTTAATCTGGACAAGAGGAGGTTTCTATGAAAACATTAATTAAAAATGGTAAAGCAGTAAAATCAGAAACCATGTATCATATAATGATGACTCCTGGTATAATTTTTCTGCTAATTTTTAGTTATATACCTATGTTGGGAATTATTATGGCATTTCAGGATTTTGTACCTGCAAAGGGGATTTTCTGTTCTGATTTTGTTGGGTTAAAACATTTTTTTTATATGATATCTTTACCTGATGTTGCTAAAATAGTTAAAAATACTTTGATTATTGCAGTTGGAAAAATACTTATAGGAACTTTTATGGCGATTGCTTTTTCGATTTTACTTAATGAAATTCGCAAAAAGTTTTTGAAGAAAACGGTTCAAACTATCGTTTATATGCCCCATTTCCTGTCTTGGGTTGTGTTGGCAGCTGTTGTTGTAAATATGTTTAATCTTGATGGGACTATTAATCAAATATTAGTTTCATTTGGACTTGATAAAATTAATTTTATGGGAAGTAATAGGTGGTTTAGACCATTAATAATTGGTACAGACGTATGGAAAGAGTTCGGTTATAACTCTGTTGTTTATCTAGCTGCAATTACAGCTATTGATCCAGGGCTCCACGAAGCAGCTGCTATAGATGGTGCAGGCTGGTGGAGAAGAGTTATTAATATTACTATACCTGGAATGTTACCTATAATTTTACTAATGGCTGCAATGAGCCTTACTAGTATTTTAAGCGCTGGTTTTGACCAAATATATAATCTGTATACACCAATGGTATACGAGACAGGAGATGTACTAGATACTTATGTATATCGTATTGGTCTTGTAGGACGTCAGTATAGCTTTGCTACGGCGGTTGGATTATTCAAATCTATTATTGGTATGATTCTAATGTTAACTGCTAATGGACTTGCTAAGAAGTATACTGATAGGAAGATATTTTAGGAGGTAAGATTGATGATACAAAATAGAAGTATCAAGGCTCGAATGAGAACTTTATTAATATATATTATTGTTATTAGTTTGGCGTTATTATGTTTGCTTCCTTTATGGAATATTGTTGCAATTTCTTTCAGCAGTAGCGCTGCTGTCTCAGCAAATAGGGTAGGTTTAATACCTGTACATTTTACAACCGCTGCATATCAAAAAATTATGGACGATGTTCAGTTTTGGAGATCTTTTGGTATATCGGTAATGAGGGTTATAATTGCACTAGGTTTGAACATATTATTAATAGTTTTAATGGCATACCCTCTTTCTAAAACAAAAAGGGAGTTTCGTGGAAGAAATATCTATATAGGTTTATTAATCTTTGCTATGCTTTTTAATGGTGGGATGATTCCTACCTATTTAGTGGTGAAGAAATTGGGACTTCTAAATTCCATATGGTCTTTGATCCTTCCTGGTGCAGTACCTATTTTTAGTGTAATTCTGGTTATGAATTTTTTTATGGGTATTCCGAAATCATTAGAGGAAGCAGCGATTATTGATGGAGCAAAACCACTTCAAGTATTATTTAGAGTATATATTCCTTGTGCAGTTCCATCCATTGCAACAGTTGCTCTGTTTAGTATTGTGGGATCATGGAATGATTTTTACAGTGGATTGATTTATATAACAAAAATAAAAAATTATCCACTTATGACCTATATTCAATCCTTAAGCGTCAGTATTGAAGAATTGTTAAGAGCTGGAAATAGTGCTACTGCATTGAGTAATGTTATGGAAGTATCCAACCAGAACTTGAATGCAGCCAAAATTGTAGTAGCTGTAATTCCATTATTGATGATTTATCCTATATTACAAAGATATCTAATTACGGGAATTGTTATGGGATCGGTAAAAGAGTAATATATTGACAATAGGTATTTAGAAATGTAAAATAAGTTATCATATATAATAGAAAGGATGGTAAAAATGCAAAACAATAACCAACAGCCATGGTGGAAAAACTCAGTAGTATATCAGATATATCCTCGTAGTTTTCAGGATAGTAATGGTGATGGAATGGGAGATTTGCAAGGAATAATAGATAGATTAGACTATCTAGAAGAACTTGGAATTGATGCTATTTGGTTATCTCCGGTTTGTAAATCACCTCAAGATGATAATGGCTATGATATTTCCGATTATATGGACGTAGACCCCATGTTCGGTAGTATAAAAGATATGGAGAATCTTATTGCTAGAGCTAAAGAGCATAATATTAAGATAATATTAGATTTGGTACTAAACCACTCTTCTGATGAGCATTCATGGTTTGTGGAAGCAAAGAAGAGTAAAGATAACAAATATCATGATTATTATGTGTGGAGAGATGGAGTAAAAGGAGAATTACCTAATGATATGAAAGCTTGTTTCGGAGGCTCTTGTTGGGAATGGGTCGAAGAATTAGGTCAATATTATTTCCATCAGTTCTCAGTAAAACAACCAGACCTTAATTGGGATAATCCTAAGGTTAGAGAAGAAATCTACGATATGATTAATTGGTGGATGGATAAAGGAGTAGGAGGATTCAGATTAGATGTTATTGACCAGATAGCTAAAAATCCAGATCTTAAAATTACTAATAACGGTCCACTTTTACATGACTACATTCAGGAAATGAGCAAGAAAACTTTTCAAAAAGGTGATCTTATCACAGTAGGAGAAGCATGGGGAGCGACACCTTCACTAGCAGAATTATATAGTAATCCAGATAATAGTGAATTCTCTATGGTATTCCAATTTGAACATATTGGTCTAGATCAAGAAGAAGGCAAAGAAAAATGGGATTTAGCTGCACTGGACTTCATAAAATTAAAAAAAGTTTTATCTAAATGGCAAGTAGCCCTACATGGTTGTGGATGGAATAGTTTATTCTGGAATAATCATGATTTACCAAGAATTGTATCTCGTTGGGGAAATGATAAAGAGTATAGGGTAGAATCTGCTAAGATGTTAGCTACTGTTCTTCATTGTATGCAAGGAACACCTTATATATATCAAGGCGAAGAATTAGGTATGACCAATGTTAAATTTAAGGTTGACGAATATCGTGATATAGAAACCTTGAATATATATGAAGAGCGTATTCAAAAGGGTTATGAAAAAGAAGAAGTGATGAGATCCATCTATGCTAAAGGAAGAGATAATGCAAGAACACCAATGCAATGGGATAGTACTGATAATGCAGGATTTACAAAAGGGGAACCTTGGTTGAAAGTTAATCCTAATTATACAGAGATTAATGCTGAGTTGGCAGTACAAGATAAAGATTCCATATTTAATTATTACAAAAAATTAGTTCAACTACGTAAACAATATCCTGTAATCATTGATGGTAAGTACGAAATACTTTTAGAAGAAGATCCAAATATTTTTGCATATACAAGAACGCTTGGAGATACTAAATTATTAGTTATCTGTAATTTTTACGGCGAAACTACGGAATGTACCATTTCGGAACAATATAAAAAAGAGAAAAAATTACTGCTTTGTAATTATAAACAATCAGTTGGCGAAGCGGTATTTCAACCATACGAAGCAAGGATTTATTTAATAAAATAAAAAAAGATTAAAAAAAGACTGTCTCATAATATTTCTGACTATAGCCTTAGATAGAGTGTGTTTAACTATCGGTATGTATAATATATGTACTGACTTAGACATAGTTAGTTTAACGTTAAACATATCTATCATTAAATCTATAAGAAAGGTATAGAGATAGTCTTTTAACCGACCGTAAAAATAATGTTGTTATTATCGTCTTTTTGGACATTAAAATGAAATTTCACTTTATCGCCTAACCATATTACTTTTGAATATTCCAGTGGTAAACCATCTTCAATATATGAAATGCTGTTAAATGTAATAGTAGGAGTATTGTAATCAGCATTCAATAATTTCATATCCACTAATGCTGGAGTGTTAGCTTCAATAAAATTTTCAATTTTGTAAGGAACATATCCATATCTATTTTTTAAAGTTATACTTAATCTATTCGATATAAGTCCTTTTTCAATAATATCGGGTACTTTATGTAAAGGTAACCAAGCCCTGCTTAGACTAATTGGAATACCATCTAAACTAAAAATACGTTTAATATAAACAACTTTATCTTTCTCATCTAATTTCAGTTTACTTTTTATATTTGGAATTTTATTTTTATCAATTTCTAGAACAAGTATTTCTGAAGTTATATTAGTTCCTTGTTGTCGCATTTTCGTACCAACGTCAGCTGGATACCCTAATTCGTGTATTAATGGAGATGCATTATTTTTAACATATACACCTTTTCCTCTAATTTTGTATATGATATTATCTTTTTCTAAATTAGCTAAAGATTGACGTATTGTTACTCTACTCACATTATATTCACTAGTAAATTCAAATTCAGAAGGTATACGTTCGCCTATATTCCATTCGCCATTTATAATTCGTGTTTTTATATTATTAGCTATTTGATAATAAATAGGAACAGGTGAATCTTTATCAATTTTTAAATTATTATTATTCAAAATATTATGCCTCCTCAAATATATAAATTTGGAAAAATATATATTTCATATGCTAACACATATTATGAATAGATGTCAATACAAGAAGACAAATTTAAAACAACTATGTACAACAGTTTTTATTAAATGTGCATAAAATATTGGATTTTTTTGTTGAAATTTGTTGACAATCACAAATAACTTGTGTTATTGTTAATACAAGCTAACAAACTACTGCAAGAGACGAACAATAATTTCTAAAAAGGAGGTTGTAAATTGTTAAGTACATATAACAAAAGAAAATTGGTTAAGAAAATTGAACCTTTTCTTTATTTATTACCAGCAATAGTATTTTTCGGATTATTTACTTATTATCCATTTTTGAAAACTGTTTTTAATAGCTTTTTTTTGATAGATTCAATGGGTAAGATCAAAGAATTTATTGGGTTAGAAAACTTTATAAATGTTTTAACCAATCAAGCATTTTTGAAATCAATAGGAAATACATTTGTGTTTGTATTTTTATCAGTACCAACTTCTATAGGGATAGCACTTTTACTAGCGCTTATCGCAAATAAAAAAACTAGAACATCATCAATATATGAATTATTATTTTCCCTAACAATGGCAATGTCAATGTCAGTATGTGCTATGATATTTCAGCTTATGTATAACCCTTCTATTGGTATTATCAATCATTTATTAAGTGCTGATATAAATTGGTTAAATGATAAATCATATGCATTGATTTCAATAGTTATAATTCAAGTATGGATGACAATAGGTTATAATTTCTTGTTTTTGTTATCGGCAATCAGAGGCGTTCCAACAGATTTATTGGAATCGGCGAGCATTGAAGGTGCTAATATATTTAAGAAAACTACAAAAATAATTATACCTATAATATCACCAACTGTATTTTTCTTAGTTTGTAACGCAGTAGCTAAAAACATGGTAATGTCTGGTCTTACTATTATACTTACTGAAGGTGGACCACAAGGCTCAACAGAAACAATGATATCATTTATGTATAAACAAGCAATGAATAATCAAAATTATAATGATGCGTATGCAGCAGCGATTGTAGCATTTATTATTACATTCATAATGATATTGATTAGTTTCACTTTCGAGAAGAAAGGAGTGCATTATTCCTAATGTTTAAGAGAAATTATAGTTCGGGTTTATTTCAGTTATTTGCAATTTGTTTAGGATTAGTTATAATTTTTCCTATTACATATGCTCTATGTATTTCGTTAATGGAAGCAAATCAGATATTAAGTGTTACACCTACAATAATTCCAAGAAAAATAACTTTTGATAGTTATAAGCAGGCAATGACGCTAACAACTATTGGAAGATATATGATAAATTCATTTATAATAGCAGGTGCTTCGAGTGTTATAAGAATAATAACTGCAAGTATGGCAGCATTTGCCTTTGCCTTTTTCACTTTTAAAGGACGAGATGCATTATTCATGATGTGTGTAGGAACAATTATGATACCAGCTGATGTAGTTTTAGTAACTAATTATAAAACAGTGGCACAGCTAGGATTAATAAACACATACTTGGGAGCTATGATAGTTTTCTTTGTATCAGCACTTAATATTTTTATGATGCGTCAATACTTTTTAACATTTTCAAAAAGTCTTAAAGAAGCTGCTTTTATCGATGGATGCTCAAATTTTAGATTTTTTATTCAAATATTACTTCCTACTGCAAAACCAGTAATAGCAACAGTATTTATCTCAGCATTTATTGGAACTTGGAATACTTATTTATGGCCAATGTTAGTAACTAATGATAATTCTATGAGAACAGTACAAGTAGGTATTACAATGCTTAATTTTCCAGATGGTACAGTCTATGGACCAATAATGGCTGCTTCAATATTAGTACTATTACCTTCCTTATTCATATTTATATTTTTCCAAAAACGGATTGTCAGTGGAATGATGGTTGGTTCAGTTAAAGGATAATTTCATAGAAAATATAGATTTATTTATATACCTATATAAAATTGGATGTTTAGAATTTGTAATTATAAATTCTTGAACACCTAATTATATAATAAAAAAATAAACATTAGGAGGAAAAAAATGAAAAAATTACTTAGTTTAATTTTAGCAACATTACTAACAGTTAGTATGTTTGCCGGATGTAGTAGTAATAATGATGCAAGTGATAAAGATGTAAGTAAAAATGATACAAGTAAAAATGATGAAAAAGATACTTCAACTAAAGGCACTATCGAAATTGAATTCTGGCATTCAGCAAGTGGTGTTAAAGGTGAGGCAACAGACCAAGTAGCAGCAGATTTTAATGCTACAGTAGGTAAAGAAAAAGGAATTTTTGTAAAGTCGGTTTACCAAGGAAATGATGTTGTTGCAAAATTAAAAACAGTTTCACAAGCAAATGATGTTAAGAATTTTCCAGATGTTGGACAGATATATGGATCAGGTATACCAGCAGTCATGAAAATGGATCCATTAGTAACAATTGATGAAATGTTTGCAAAAGGTGATGCTTCAATAAGTAAAGATGATTTACATCCTTCGTTTGTAAGAGCATTTGAATACAAAAGCGAAATGATAGGTATGCCATTCAACAATTCAACTATATTACTATATTATAATAAAGACCATTTTGAAGAAGTTGGACTTGATCCAGAGCAACCCCCAACAACAATTGCTGAATTAGCTAATGCAACTTCAAAATTGATGAAATCAAATGGGAATAAAGTTGAACGATACGGTTTGAATGTTGCAATCAGACGTTACCAATTATCAAACTTCATTGGAGGTCAAGGAGATTTTAATTTCTATGGAGATAATGAAGGTGGACGTACAGGGCAAATGACAAAAGTTACTTTTGGTGAAGACGGATCACTAGAAAAATATTTAACAGAATGGGAAAAACTTGTTAAGACAGGTGGATATAAACCTATAGAAGATAATATTAATGAAGAATTTGCAACTGGTATTAGTTCAATGGCTATTATGTCAACTTCACGTATTAGTACAATTCATGGACTAATGGGAGAAGATGCGAACTTTGGAGTAGCATACTTACCAAAAGTTGATGCTGCTGATAAAGGTGGCGTAAGTGTTGGTGGTGGATCTCTTTGTTTATTTGATAAGGGAGACTCTGATAAGCTAAATGCAGCTTGGGAATTCATTCAATATGCAGCATCTCCAGAAGCACAAGCAAAATATAGTATTGCAACAGGCTATGTTGCCGCTAATTTAAAAGCATATGAATTACCAGAGATGAAATCTCATTTAGAATCTCATCCAGAATATCAAGTTGCAATTAATCAACTTAATGAATCAAATCCAAATGTACAAGAACCATTTGATTTAATACCTTGGGAACTTGATGCAATAATAAAAGATACAATGGCTGAATTTGGGGCTGGAAATATGACAGTAGATGAAACTCGCGATTACATAGTTGAAGAATGTAATAAAAAACTAGCCGCATATAATAGAGCAAATAATTAAGAGTTATTAAGAAAGTGGAAGAGAGTTGAGATTCTCTTCCACTAAATTTAGTAAGAGGAAGTGAATATGTATGGCAGTTAAATTGATTATAAGCGATATGGATGGCACTCTAATTGGAAGAGATGAAATACTTAGTGACAAAGCTATAAATCTAGTAAAAAGATTAAATGAAAAAAATATACATTTTACGATAGCAACAGGACGTGTTGAATGTATGGCTAATAATTTTGTTGATAAATTAGGAATTAAAATACCATATATTGTTTGCAATGGAGCTACAATATTATCAAAAAAGGAATTGTATATAAGAAATCAAATACCTGCTAAAGGATTAAAAGACTTATTACTTAAAGCAGATGAAATGGGAATGTCTATAATTTATACTATCGAAGGAAAAGAATTTATATTTAGACCAACACCATGGATTATGGGTCAAAGAGAAAGTTTTAACCGCTACTATGATGAGCATTTCTTTACTGAGGATGAATGGGAAAATATTTTAATTGATAAGGTTACAGTGATGGATGATATAAGGGATGGAAGAATTACTGTAATAGAAGATATGTGTAAAAATCTTAATAGCGATTATTGTTTTACAAGATACACTGATAAAGCAGTTGAAATTGTAGATAAAAATTCTAATAAAGCTAGTGCGATGCAGTATTTATCGGAATTATTAAATATAGATATTGATGAAATACTAACAATAGGAGACCATCAAAATGATGTTGAAATGCTTACTGAATCAGGTGTGGGCGTTGCAGTAGGAAATGCAACAAAAGCAGCTAAAGAAGCAGCTGATTATGTATGTGAAAATAATTATATTGATGGAGTTATTGAAGCAGTTTCGAAATATTGCTTTTAATTACTTAATTTGAAGAGGTGAGCATATGAGATTATCAACATCTACTAATATTTTATTTAATAGACCTTTAGGTGAAAAAGAAACTATTGAAAAGTGTATAACTATGTGTTCAAAAGCAGGTTATAGAGTCATGGATATGAATTTTCATGATTGTACTACTTTTGAAACACCATTTAAAACTAAAGAATGGGAAAAGTGGATAAATAATTTAAAACAAGTTGCTGATGATTGTAATATTGAATTTAGCCAAGCACATTCGCCTTTTTATAATTTTTGTGAATACAATAGTGAGAGAGAATTATATGATAATGTAATAAAAAGGGCTGTTATATGCTCCGAGATATTAGGAGTAGAATGGTTAGTAATTCATGCAGGAACAGATTTTTCATCACCACAATTAGTCAAAGATTCGAAAAGAAAGAATATAGAATATTTTAAACCTCTAATAGAATTTGCAGGAAAACATAATGTTGGAATAGCAATAGAAAATTTGTGGGATTTAAATATTTCGCCATTAAGAAGATATACAACAACTTCAGAAGAATTAGTAGATTTAGTAGATAGTCTTAATTATAAAAATCTAGGAATATGTTGGGATGTTGAGCATGCAAATATTATGAAACAAGAGCAACTTCCAGCACTTCAACTTATAGGAAAACGTTTAAAGGCTACACATATTTCAGATAACATCGGTAAAGATGATGACCATATATTGCCATATTCAGGTCACACGAATTGGGAAGAAATAATGTCAGCATTAAAAGAAATAAACTATAAGGGAGATTTTACTTATGAAATACATAGATATACAGAAAGAGTGCCTGATGAACTAGTATTGTCCGCATTAATACACAGTGTTAATGTAGGGAATCATCTATTATCATTAGCATAATAATAAATATTCTATTTTGGAGGTAAATATGAGCAATTTTGATAACGCAATGAGAAGGCAAGTAATGAGTTTGCCTAATTTAATTAAGGAACAATATGAGGATTTAGAACCTAAAACAAGAAAAGTATTAACTACACCAGAAATTTTTTCTATTCAAAGAATAATTTTAACGGGTTGTGGTGATTCATATGCTGCAGCATTAGCAACAAAACACACTTTTGAAATGTTGACTAATATACCAACTGAGGTAGTTACGGCAATAGAATTATCAAGATTATATTCAAAACTACAATTAGGCTTTGCTCCTTTGAATCCCCTAGTTATAGCAGTAAGTAATTCGGGAGGGGTTGCACGTGTAGGAGAAGCTATTCAACGTGTTAATAAATGTGGAGGCTTTACATTAGGTATTACAGGTAATACAGAATCGTTATTAGGTAAAAATGCATCAAAAGTATTAGAACTTGATATCCCAGCCTTCGAATCAGCTCCTGGAACTCGCAGTTATATGGTTTCTGTAATGTCATTATTACTTATGGCTATTCGTATTGGAGAAGTTAGAGGTTCTTATACTATGGATCAAGCAATGAGCTACAGATATGATATTGCTAATCAAGCTGATGCACTTGAGAAAATGTTACCAAATATGGATGAACAAGTATTGCAGATTGCACATGAATGGAAGCGTATGGAAGCATACGATTTTATCGGTGCTGGTTTTGATTATGCAGCCGCATGGTTTGGACATGCAAAAATATATGAAGCAATTGGTAAATATGCAATGCATATAAATACAGAAGAATGGTTACATCTTAATTTCTTCATTAAAAACATAGATGATATTGGAACGATTTTAATTGCAAACACTACTAATCCTACCTTTAGTAGAGCTAAAGAATTAGCCAAGTACATGGAAATGCTAGGAAGACCATCTATAATAATTACGGATGGAACTAAAGAAGACTTTGATATTGATACTAATTACATACAAGTTCCAAAAACAGAGTATCCTATTACAATGCCATTAACACAATATGTACCTATATGTTTGCTAGCAGGATATATTGGAGAAATGCTTGGAGAAAAAGATGGTCGTGGATGTGAAGGAAGATGGAAATTCTGTGAAGGTGGAGCAAGCGTAAGAAATAGTGAAATAATTATTAAATAAATGGAGGATTAGAAACAATGCTAAAGAACTTTAAAATTAAAACTGAATTAAATGATGTAGTCTCCCTTACTGATGATATAAAAGAATTCGTAAGAGAAAGTGGAGTGAAAAGTGGGATTTGTGTTGTTTATACACCACATACAACTGCAGGATTAACAATAACATCTTTTTGGGACCCAAAGGGATTTGAAGATTTACAAGATGAAATTTGTAGATTAGTGCCAACTAGAATAGATTTTAAACATCAGCATGATACACCACAAGATGCTGCTGGTCATGTGAAATCATCATTATTAGGCGTTTCAATGACATTTATAATTAATGAAGGTGAATTACTTGCAGGGCATTCACAAGGTATTTACTTTGTAGAATTTGATGGACCTAGAAATCGTGAGTATTTTGTTAAAATCTATGCTGACTAAATAAATATAAGGTAGTTATCAGTCAAAGATCAGTTTAACTATAACGTAAGAATCTAAAGTTTGCTTAGCAAACTTTTATTCTTATATAGAAAAATTATTAATGTGCATAGGAATAGATAGCAATATTAAATATTATGGTAGATTAATGAAAGGAAGAAGGTTAAAATAATGGATAAGAAAAGAATTATATTAGATTGTGATCCAGGAATGGATGATTCAATGGCTATAGTAATGGCATGTAAGTCAGAAGCTTTAGATGTAAAAGCCATTACAACAGTAAATGGTAATTATCCTATAGAAGTAACTTCTGTAAATGCTAGAAAAGTATTAGAAATGATTGGACGTACAGACATTCCAGTCGGTAAAGGTATGGGAACTCCAATGGTAAGATCAGTTCCTAGTGATCCATTTACTCATGGAGAAGATGGGCAGGGAGAGAATTTTTTACCTGATCCTAAGATGGCATTAAGTAAAAAACATGCTATAAATTTGATTATTGATACTGTCAAAGAAAATGCAGGAAATATTTATATTATTGTGACAGGACCAATGACAAATATTGCAATGGCTATGAGACAAGCACCAGAAATTAAAGATATGATTTCGGGAATATATGCTATTTCAGGCGCATTTGGATTAAATAAATATTCTTTCGCTAATGCAACAGGAGATACACCTCAGAGTGAGTGGAATGTATATGTAGATCCAGAAGCAGCAGAGATTGTTTATAACTCAGGAGTTGAATTAGTTGCAGTAGGACTAGATGTTGCTACTCATTTTAATGTTAATTTAACAAAAAAGGACATGGAAGACTTAAAAAATAGTGATAACAAAGAAGCCAAATTCTTATTACAAGCAATTAATTTTGTTGATAATAGAGGGTTTGAAGCATACTGCACGGTAATTGACTGTATGGCTGTTGGATATGCTATTGATCCTACACTAGTGGAAACAATTAAAGGAAAAGTTGGTATTGAGACACAAGGTAGACTGACGTTAGGAAATACAGTATTAGATAGTAGACATCATCATGCATGGCAAAATTTACCCACAATTGAAATTGGAGCTAAAGCAGATTACGAAAGATTTTTAAAACTTTTAATGAAGCTTGTATTAGCGTAATAGGAGGGAAATTTAATGTTTGAAAAAAAAAGTATTTATATTGCGGGACCAGAATGCTTTTATACTTCAGGATTTGAAATTTTAGATGCTATGAGAAGAAGATCTGAATCACTAGGATTTTCTGTTACGTTACCTAATGATGATCCATTAAATTTAGATAATGAAGAATTACAAAAAAATGCTGATGAAATATTTAAAAACTGTGCTAAGAGTATGAATGAATCAACAGTTATTATTGCAGATTTAGAAGCTTTTAGAGGTTCTGAACCGGATAATGGAACAATATATGAATTGGGAATGGCATATGCTAAAGGAATAAGATGTTATGGATATACTAGAGACAAAAGAAATGTACTTTGGAAAAATCAAAGAGCAGTTCTAAGAGATAATGTAGTATATGATGAAACGGGTAGAGTTCACCCATATAGTGATCTACCATTTTCACCATCAATTATTGGATCTACAAAAATAGTTGAAGGTGATTTTGATGATTGCCTTAAAATGTTAATGACTGATATTGAAGAAGATTATAAAGAAAAAGCTAAAAGAAGTATTTATACTGATAACTCTAATAAAGTAACAATTGAAAAAGGAGATAAGCCAATAGTTTATCTATCAGATTCTATAAGATATGATTCGGATGGGATAGAAAAATATCAAGTTATGAAAGAAATCTGTAAAAAATATGATTTAGAAGTTATTACTCCATTAGATATTGCAAATGGAGTAAAAAAGATAGTAACTGAAAATCCTTATGTAAGAGCAGCTAATGAATTTGATAATTATCAACAACACGTTAGGAACTGTGATATTATTATAGCTGATTTAAATGATTTCAGAGGATATGAATCATGTAATGATGTTGGATTCGAATGTGGCATGGCATTTCAGTTGGGGAAAAAATTATATGGCTATATGGATGATACATCAAGCATGAAAAAACAAATACCAAATTACAGTAATTCTGGTAAGGATATGTGCGGAAGTAATGTTGAAAATTTTGATTATCCTATTAATTTGATGTTTGCTTCTTCTATGAAAATATTCCGTGGAAAATTTGAAGAGGTAATTAAAGATATAGTTAAAGATATTAAGAAATAATACTAATAAGCGTTGAAAAAGGAACATTAGTATCAACTAAGACCAATAGTAATATTGTAGAAAGTATTAAAATAAAGATTGCTGAATCAGAAGATAAGAAAACTCTAGAAAATGACTTTGAATCGATAGAGATGAGTATATAATTGAAAAGATTTTATAATAAGGCTATAAATATATAATTACTTATAAACATCATCAGACAAATATGTTTGGTGGTGTTTTTTGTTATATATACAGAATGATTTAATACGCAATATTTATCCGTATATTTAATTGTATCAAAATAACGTATCAAAATGATACAAGGTTATTGTTGAAACAACTCATAAGCATAATGTTATATTTTGGATATCACATAAAATATTAGTAAATTGCATAAAAATATCAAAAAAACAATAAAATTTATGTTGACAAATGTCAAATAAGAATGTATTATAAGTACATGAAACAAAAACGAGACTACAGTATCAAAATGATACACAATAGATTGGAGGGTCCACACAAGTGAGTTTAGATAAAGAAAAATATCAAGGCTATATTGATATTCTAAAACAGGAACTTGTTCCAGCGTTAGGATGTACAGAGCCAATTGCAATTGCTTATGCAGCAGCTAAATCACGAGAAGTACTTGGGAATTTCCCAGATAAAATAGTTATAAAATGTAGTGGAAATATAATTAAAAATGCTAAATCTGTTATAGTTCCTAATACTGGTAACCTAAAAGGTATTAAAGCAAGTGTATATGCAGGACTTATTGTAGGAGATTCAAGTAAAGAAATGCAGTTATTGAATGATTTAACAGATTCAGATATAGAAAAAATCAAAGAATTAATGAATACAGATATGTGTGAAATCGAAATGATAGAAAAAGATGCAAACTTACACATTATTGTAGAAGCCAAGTATAAGGATGAATACTCTTTCATAGAAATTGTACATACACACGTAAATATTACGAAGATAGAGAAAAATGGAGAAGTATTATTTGAAAAACCATATAACAAAGATAATTTTAATGAATCATTATCAGATAGAAATATATTAAATGTAAAAGATATTCATGAATTCGCTAATACAGTGAAACTAGAAGATGTTAAAGAATTTCTTGATAATCAAATTGAGTATAATCTAGCAATAGCAAATGAAGGACTAAAAAGTAATTATGGCATTAATATAGGTAATATGCTTATGGAGTGTTTTGGAGATACTATAATTACTAAAGTAAGAGCATATGCAGCTGCTGGATCAGAAGCCAGAATGGGCGGATGTAGTTTACCCGTTGTAACTAATTCTGGTAGTGGAAATCAAGGAATGGCTACTTCATTACCTGTCATCATATATTCACAAGAAAAAGGATATGACAAAGAAAAGATGTATAGGGCTTTGGTTTTAGCTAATTTAATTACTATACATCAAAAAACTAATCTAGGGAGATTATCAGCATATTGCGGAGCAGTAAATGCAGCTTGTGGTAGTGGAGCAGGATTAACATATCTTGAAAATGGCAGTTTAGAACAAATAGAAAAAACTATAACTAATACGCTAGCGAATGTTTCTGGTATCGTATGTGATGGAGCAAAAGCATCATGTGCAGCAAAAATTGCATCTAGTGTAGATGCAGCTATTATGGCTCATTTTCTTGCAATGAAAGGCAATGCTTATGAAGCTGAAACAGGAATTGTAAAAGAAACAGTGGAAAACACTATTTCTGCTATGGGTAGACTTGGGCGAGAAGGTATGAAAGAAACAGATGTTGAAATCTTGAAGATAATGCTTAATCAATAATATCTTTAGTGTTTACCCAGTCTGATTTTCAATAGTAATAAATGAAAGGAGGAAGTTTTTAATAGTATATGTTTGGGTTCAATATATATGGATAGTGATAACTTTATAAATAATAAAAGGAGGAAAAATTTAATGAAATTAAAAGTATCTGTTTTATTAGTTATAATTCTTATTATGGGTGTATTTACAGGGTGTAAAAGTTCAGACAAGATTAAGATTGCAGTTGTTGGTCCACTAACTGGTGATTTTGCAGAATATGGTACAGGTTTTAAAAATGCAGTTCAACTAAAAGTTGATGAATGGAATGAAAAAGGTGGAGTTCTTGGAAAAGAAATCGAATTAGTTGTTTATGATGATAAAAATAACGGTGAAGAAGCTGCTACTATAGCAGAAAAAATAGTTTCTGACAAATCTATAAAAGCAGTTGTTGGTCATTTTGCTAGTGGTGTTTGTATGGCTGCATCTCCTAAATATCAAGAAGCTGGTATGGTTGAAATATCACCATCTGCATCACATCCTGATTATACAAAAGAAGGAGACTTCATTTTTAGGAATAATACGGTTATTAACGTTGAAGCAAAACAAGCTGTTGATTTAGCAATTGAAACTATAGGTAAGAAGAAAGTCGGAATATTAGCTGTTAAGACAGACTGGGGTATCAAGACTGCAGAAATCACTAAGTCTCTTGTTGAAGAAGCGGGAGGAACAGTTGTTGGTTACCAAGAAGTTGTTGATGGTACAATTGACTATAGTCCTAATATTTCTAAACTTAATGATGCTGGTGCAGAAGTAATAATAGTTGCAGCAATGTATAATGCTCTTGCTCCATTTGCATCACAATACAAAGCTATCAATCCTGATATTGAATTTGTAGGTTTCTCTAATGCTTATAGTCAACAATTGATTGATCTTGCAAAAGAAAGTGCTGAAAATATTCATTTCCCAACTATTTTCTTCCATGGAAGTGCTGATCCAGCAGTATCTAATTTTGTAAATGCTTACAAAGAAAAATATGGTTCAATGCCTAGTAGTTTAACAGCACAAGCATATGACAGTGCAGGTATGATTTTAACATCAATTGAAAAAGCTGGAAAAGCAGACAGAAAAGATATTAAAACCGAATTAGCTAAGATTAATTACCCAGGTGTTACTGGAGAAACAAAATTTGATTCTATGGGTGATGCAATGAAAGTATTTACTAAGGTTAAAGTTAAAGATGGTGCATTTATAGAAGTTAAGTAGGTATTAAAAAATAATATGTTTTATAGAAATGATTAGTTCAAGAGAAACAAGGAGGTGTAAACTTGATATTACAAGAATTGGCCAATGGATTAACTTTAGGTATGGTCTATGCTCTAATTGCAGTAGGATATTCTTTGGTATTTGGTATTCTAAGACTTGTAAACTTTTCACATGGTTCGGTTTATGCATTTGGGGCACATATTACAATGGTTTTTGTAGGTTACCAATTTGGTATTATTCCTGCTTTAATGATAAGTATTGTTGCAACAGGATTGCTAGGTATAACTATTGATAAAGTAGCATTGGCTCCACTTCGAGCTAAAAAATCAAAGGGTATTGCGGCTTTAATTACTACAATAGGTATTTCTTATATTATACAGAATCTGCTGATGACAGCATTTGGTAGTCAAACAAAGTTTTTTCCAAAACTATTTGATTATGGAACTATAAATATAGTTGGAGTAAAAATTAGTACTACACAATTATTTATTTTCTTAGTATCTGTTATACTACTTGGACTTCTTACCTATATTATTAAAGGTACTAAGATAGGTCTAGGAATGAGAGCAGTAGAGCAAAATCAAAAAGCTGCTAGTTTGATGGGAATTAACGTAAACTTTATAGTTACTTTTACATTTTTCCTTGGCGGTGCTTCAGCTGCTATCGCTGGAACATTAATTAGTGGTTATTATCAAATGGTTTACCCTAGTATGGGGTATTTAGCAGGACTTAAAGCGTTTTCTGCTGCAGTTTTAGGTGGTATTGGAGTATTACATGGTTCGATTATTGGTGGTCTGATAATAGGAGTTTCAGAAAGTTTTGCTGCAACATATATAGGTGGTGGCTATAGAGATGCCACAGCTTTTATAATACTAATTATTGTACTGCTAATTAAACCAACAGGTTTATTCGGCAAGAAAGGTATTACAAAGGTGTAGATTATGGGAAAAATAAAATTTATTGAAAATATATCAAATTATATAGTTGATTTAAAAGAGTTTATCGAACGCAATAAAAAGATAGTTTATCCAATTATTGCTGTATTATTGGCAGTACTTCCTTTTATAATCAGTTCCCAGTACATACTGAGAATTGTAATAATGATAGGTGTGTATAGTATTTTATCATTATCACTGGGACTGGTAACAGGTTATACTGGACAAATATCATTAGGACATGCATCATTTTATGCTATTGGTGCTTATGCATCTGCTTTGCTTAGTGTCAACTACGGTCTTAATTTCTTTATAACTGCTCCTATAGCGGCGTTATTAGCTGCAGTTTGTGGACTTTTGTTAGGATTACCGACATTTAGGCTATCAGGAACATATTTGGCTATTACAACATTAGGATTCATGGAAGTTGTAAGAATGGTATTGTTGAACTGGCAGAGTGTAACAAATGGACCGTTAGGGGTGACAAGAATCCCTAAACCATCGTTTTTCGGAATAGAATTATCAACTTCAAATGGTGGTCTATATTACTTGATTCTTGTATTTGTTGTAATAACAACATTTTGTATAGTTGGTATTGTTCGTTCTAGAATGGGTCGAGCATTGATGGCTATAAGAGAAGATGAAATGGCAGCTACAATGATGGGAATAAAAACAACCTACTATAAAGCTATTGCTTTTGTACTATCATCTTTCTTCTCAGGACTTGCAGGAGCGTTTTATGCTCACATGA
The DNA here is from genome assembly GCF_054408565.1 of Vallitalea sediminicola. NCBI lineage: Bacteria > Bacillati > Bacillota > Clostridia > Lachnospirales > Vallitaleaceae > Vallitalea > Vallitalea sediminicola. The sequence continues at coordinate 85,523 of NZ_BTPT01000026.1, read as the reverse complement.
TAAGATATATTGATCCTAACACATTTACATTTGATACTTCTATCATGATACTAAGTATTGTTATTCTAGGTGGTATGGGTACTATTGGCGGAATGTTCCTAGGTTCCATGTTATTGGTTACATTCCCAGAAGTACTTCGATTCTTACAAGAGTATAGATTTGTTATGTATGGTATCATTCTAGTACTTATGATGAGATTCCGTCCACAAGGTATTCTAGGAGGACAGAGAAAGACCAAGTATAAACTTCCCAAAGGGGTTGTAGTTGACATACCTAATAAAGTGATTTCTACAGGGAAGGGTGGTATGTGATATGGCACTCATGGAAGTGAAAAATATATCTAAACATTTTGGTGGTTTGATTGCTGTTAATAAAGTTGCTTTTGAAGTAAATGAAGGTGAGATAATTAGTATCATTGGACCTAATGGTGCAGGAAAGACTACACTCTTTAATTTGCTTACTGGAGTTAATCAGTTAACAGAAGGCGAAATCATATTTGAAGGCAAACCTATCCATAACCAAAAACCTCAAGAAATAGTCAAAGCTGGTTTGGCAAGAACATTTCAGAATATTAGATTATTCGGGGATATGAGGGTTATTGAAAATGTTTTGATAGGGATGCATATCAACACAAAATATAGTTTTTTGGATTTGCTTTTTAGAACTAAAAAATATAGAGAAGTAGAGAAAGAAAAACATCAAAAGGCAATAGAAATATTAGATTCAATCGGTTTGAAGGATAAGATACACAGTTATGCCAGCAACCTGCCTTATGGTGAACAAAGAAAACTTGAGATAGCAAGAGCTATATCTACTGACGCTAAAATACTGCTTCTAGATGAGCCGGCAGCAGGTATGAATCCTCAGGAATCAGAAGAATTGTTGAACTTTATCAAGAGTCTAAGAGATAAAGGTTACACAATATTACTGATCGAACATGATATGAATGTTGTTATGAACATCTCTGATAGGATTTATGTTATTGATTATGGTAAAAAGATTGCTGAAGGTCTGCCAGCTGAAATAGCTAATAATAAACGTGTTATAGAGGCATATCTAGGAAGGAGTGAATAACAATGCTGGAAGTAAAAGGTATAAATACACATTATGGTAATATTCACGCTTTGAAAGGTATTGACCTTGAAGTTAAACAAGGAGAGATTGTAACTCTTATAGGTAGTAATGGAGCTGGTAAGAGCACAACGATGGCTACGATAACTGGTTTGTTAAAAGCTACTGCTGGAGAAGTTTGGTTCAAAGGAGAGAACATTACTAATATAACTCCTTCTGAAATAGTTAAGAAAGGAATTAGTCTTTCTCCTGAAGGACGTGAGGTTTTTCCTGCATTATCAGTAGAAGAAAACCTGAAACTTGGAGCATTTACTCGTACTAATAAAAAAGAGATAAATGATTCATATGCCAGAGTGTACGACTTGTTTCCAAGGCTACTAGAGAGAAAGAAGCAGATAGCTGGAACATTATCTGGTGGTGAACAACAGATGTTGGCGATTGGTAGAGCGCTTATGTCCATGCCACAACTTCTTATATTGGATGAACCTTCTCTAGGGCTTGCTCCTAATTTGGTATTAATGATATTTGATTTAATAGCATCTATCAATAAACAAGGCATCACTGTTTTACTGGTTGAACAGAATGCGAATATGGCATTATCTATCGCTCATAGAGGCTATGTCCTAGAAACTGGAAAAGTGACTATGACAGACGATGCTCAGGTTTTATGTAACAATGAAGCAGTAAGAAAAGCATATCTTGGTAGCGTTTAATATTAATATAAATTAAAAGAAAAAATGGAGGAATTGAAAATGAGTGAAAAAAAATATACACAACAAGAATTAACAGATGCATTTAGAAGTGCTATTGAGGACAGAGCAAAATGGTTTTATCTTTTATCAAAATATACAGATGAAGGATTTGATCAAATAGCTGAAAAGGCAATTACTGAATTTGGAATTTCTAAAGGCGAAGCTATAGGTGTATGTAATACTCCTGCTGATTTTGCTAAAGCAATTTTGACAGGACATCCAAGAGAAGCTTTTGCAATGGAACCAGTTAAGATTGATGAAGAAGAAAGTATTATCAAATTCCATCATTGTGCACTTGTTGAAGCTTGGAAAAAGCTTGGTTGTTCAGAAGAAGAAGTTGAACATCTTTGTGATTTAGCATGTTATGGTGATTTTGGTATGGTAGGAGTTCACCCAAAATTAAAATTAGAATTCAAACAACTCATTTCAAAATGTGAAGATTGCTGTGAAATGGTAATTACTAAGAAATAGGAGGACAGGTGCTGATGAAAAAGATTATAAACAATCCTGACGAAGTTGTAAGTGAAATGCTTCAAGGTTTGGTTAAGGCAAATCCTCAGCTTCAATATTCCAAGGATCTAGAGGTTGTTTCAAAAGTCAATAAAGAAAACAAAGTAGGTCTTGTATCAGGTGGAGGCAGTGGACATGAACCAGCTCATGCAGGTTATGTAGGAAAAGGTATGCTTGACGCTGCTGTAGCAGGAAATGTTTTTGCATCTCCATCACCAGATAGAATATTACAAGGTATACAAGAAGCAAATACAGGTGAAGGTGTTTTACTTATAATCAAGAATTACTCAGGAGATATCATGAATTTCTCTATGGCAAAAGATTTAGCCGAAATGGAAGATATAAAAGTTGAGATGGTTACAGTAAAAGATGATGTGGCAGTAAAGGACAGTACTTATTCAACTGGACGTAGAGGTATCGCTGGTACGGTATTTGTTCATAAACTGGCTGGAGCCAAAGCAGCAGCAGGTGGAAACCTTGATGAAGTGAAATGTGTAGCTGAAAAAACTATTGCTAATATTCGTAGTATGGGTATGGCTATGACTTCATGTATCCTTCCTGGAGTAGGGGAACCTGGTTTCACATTAGGCGAAAATGAAATAGAAATCGGTATGGGAATACATGGTGAACCTGGAATCGAAAGAACAACTGTTAAAACTGCTGCGGAACTTGCTAAGATTTTATGTGATAGAATTCTTGCGGATTATGATTATAGTAACAGTGAAGTTGCTTTAATGGTTAATGGTCTTGGAGCTACACCTTTAATGGAACTGTATATATTGAATAATGAGGTTGAAAAAGTCCTATCGAAGAAGAATATTAAGATTCATAAAACTTTAGTAGGTAATTATATGACAGCGCTTGAAATGTCAGGGTGTTCAATAACATTATTAAAACTCGACGATGAGCTAATCAAATTGCTGGATGCTCCTTGTGATACACCAGCATTGAAAGTCTAGGTGATTATATGAAAGTTAAAATAACTTCTAAAGAATATGTTGAATATATTGATATAGTAACTAAGAAAATAGAAGAGAATAAAGACTATATAACTAAGCTTGATTCTGTAACTGGTGATGGAGACCATTGGGTAAATATTAATATGGGTTTTCAGAAATTAGTTGAGAATAAAGAATTGTTATTATCATTGAAGCTTAGTGATATGTTTAAAAAAATCGGTATGTTAATTATGAGTACTGTTGGTGGTTCATCAGGAGTCTTATATGGTAGTGCATATATAAGTGCTGCAAAAACTATTGGTGAATCAGAAGAACTGGATATCAAGCTCTTATGTGAAGTTCTAGAAGCTGAACTTAATGCTATTATGCAGAGAGGTAATGCAAAACCAAACTTCAAGACTATGATTGATAGTATGTATCCAGCAGTAAATGCATTAAAAGATGCAATTGAAAAGGATATGGATGACTATGATGCACTACAAGCAATGAAACAAGGTGCTATAGATGGTATGAATAGTACAAAAGATATGGAAGCAGTTAGAGGACGTGCTTGTTACCAGGCCAATAAAGGGGTTGGACATCTCGATCCAGGAGCTGTTACCATGTGTTATCAGCTTGAAGTATTAGTTGACTATTTGTGTAAATAAGTAGTATAATGTTACTAAAATATAGCAAATTATGGTTTATTATAGGGTAGTTTCTACCCTATTTTTTTCCTTATAAGAAATTCTATTTTTAGAAACATTAAAATTAATTTTTTATATGTGTAAAGAAAACTTAACTAATGAACAAATTGCTTTGCTGAATGAGGCGTAGCCTCTTTTCTTAGGAGGTATTTTTATGTATCTTGTTGAATTAAAAGAAATAGCTTCCAAGTTTGCTGAAACTATATCTAAGATTCTTAATATTGATGTAATTATCATTGATGATAAATATAATATGATTGGTAATACGTTCTATTATACCGATGAGCCAACACCTATAAGTAGATATTCTATGTTAGGTGAGGTTATGCACACTGGTAAAGTAGTTGCAGTTAGCGATAAATCTACTTATAAACATTGTAAAAACTGTCCGGATTTGAAGAAATGTGCTATATCTGGTCTTGTCAGTGTACCTATTTTCTTTGAAAATAAAGTAGTCGGTGCCATTGCACTGTTAGTACCTGTCAATAAGACTAGTCCTGTTTTTGAGAATCTACAAAACTCTATAGAATTTCTTGAAAGAATGTCGGACCTGCTTAGTTCAAAACTTAATAGTACAGATAATTATAATAAACTTAATATTATAAAAAAAGAGCGGGAAATCATCATTAATATGATAGAAGATGCCTTGGTTCTTATTAATAATAAAAAAGAGATTGTTCATTATAACCAACAGTTTGAAAAATATTTTAAGATAGAAAAAGACATCACAGGTGATAACATTGAACAAATAATTGACCATCAACTAATTCATGAGATGATGATGTTCAGAGAAGATTTCTCATACAAAGTATTCTCTTATGATAAGGGAAACAACAGTTTTTATGGATTTATATCCAGTAGGAATATAATAATAAATGGTATTGATCATGGAATGCTTTTAACCTTCAAAAGTATTGGAAAAGTATATAACGCTCTCAATGAAATAATGGATAATAAAGTTAATATATCATTTGATACCCTACTAGGCAATGATCCTGTTTTTGTAGATCAAATTAATAAGGCAAAACAGTTATCTGTAACATCTGAAAATATATTGATATGTGGTAAGGTAGGTCTAGGAAAGTCTGTTTTATCAAGGGCTATCCATAATTTCTCTGATAGGTCCAACCAATATTTTTTATATGTGGATTGTGAAAACATCCCTTATGAACTTTTGGAACATGAGATTTTTGGAAGTGAAAACGAAACCACAGTCCTTAACCCTAGCATTGGTAAACTTAGGATGGCACATAAAGGTACTATATTCTTTAAAAATATCTCTGAAATGCCTTTATATCTACAAAAAAGATTAGTTGAAGTAATAAAGACCAGGCAAATAAAATTAGAAACATATAAAGGATTTAACCTAGATATCAGAATGATCTTTGATACAAGTCAAGATTTGACTTCTCTTGTAAAACAAGGCAGTTTTGATGAGGAACTTTATTATAGGATATCAAAAAATACTATAACCATACCATCACTCGAAGAACGTAAAGGCGATATAAAAATCATAGTGGATAATACATTGCATAAACTTAAAATCAAGTATATGAAGAAAAATCTACTGATACAAGAAGAAGTATTGGATATGATGTATAATTATAGTTGGCCTAATAATGTACGTGAAATAGAAAAGATAATGGAACGAATCATATGTAATAGCGATTCTGATGTAATAACATTAGAAGATGTGAAAGACTTGAATTTTGCAAGTGGAAGTAATAGAGAAATAATGAATGTAGAAGATATGGAAAAAGAACTCATAATAAAGATGATGAAAAAATATAAATCCAAAAACCAAGTAGCTGAAGCTATGGGTATAGGTAGAGCGACACTATATAGAAAATTAAAAAAATACGAACTTAATTGATTAAGTTCATGACTATAATACCAAAAGAGCTGTCTCATAAAAAGAGATGGTTCTTTTTTTGGACAAAAAAATACGATAGTACTAAGGGGAACTATCGCAAAATACTGTTTTTAAACTACTAAAGGATGATATTATTATACAATAAAATTAACTATTTGTCAAATTTTGTTGTAGAGAATATAATTATGACAATTTATGCAATAAAAAGTATATTAATAAATAATTGTAATAATCAAAAGGTCATATGGATGTATAGTTATTATAATTTATGTTAGTAGGACTAAAGACTTAAATCATATTTGTGTTATGAATAAAGTTCTGAGAAATTCGACTAATTAGTCAAAAAAATAAATTATTTATAGTAAATATTACTACAATTACTTAAAAATTATTCAATTCGTATAGCATTTGTTGATTAATATTGGAATATAAATTATACAATATGTTACAAAAATAGATGAAATATACTTAAAAATAACAATATAATTGCATTATATAGTATAAGATAGTATAATATTCGTATATGAAAAATATGGAAATTTAACAAAAGACAAACTAGATGGGATGGGTGATTTTAGTGAAACTGAAGAGAAAGAATAATAAAATAAAATTCTCTAAAAAAGCTAAACAATCAAAGGTAGAAAATAATAAATCTATTAATGAGAAAATAAAAAACAAAAAAATTAAGAAAAAAGAAAAAGTAAAGAGTATTAAAAATTATGACAAAGCAATTAAAGAAAGATTTCCATTAAAGTTGAAATTGACAATTTCACATACTCTTGCGGCAATACTACCAATATTAATAATATCAATAGTTTTATTAAGCTTAGTTAAAGAAACAATGACAGACCAAGTAAAGAGTAATAATGTAAAATTAATTAATAGTATAAATGAAAATATAAATATGAAATTAAAAGAAATAGAAAATACTTCTATGGTAATTATGAGTGATGATTCTCTTGTCAAAACATTATCTAAGAACAAAGATGATTATGAAAATCTATTCGATATGTTAAAAGAGAGAGATTCATTAATTAATGAAAAATTATTTTCTATACAATATTCTAATACTAGTATTCAAAACATTGTAATCGTGAAAAGAGATGAAACCATAGAATGTAGAGCAACTCATGGTAAAATATCAGAAGGTTTCTTTGATAGCGACATCTATAAAAGAGTAAGTGATGCTAGAGGCAGAGCGATATGGTTAAGTAATTCATACGATAATCCAGATAGTATATATCTAATGAGAAAATTAACTAGAATATCAACTGCACATGAAATCGGAGTATTGATAATTGAAGTTAAGAAATCCTATTTAACAGAAGTGTTTGAAAATGCTGATGATAAAACAGATGAATTCATTATTGATGAGAATGGAGCTATTGTATATAATGCTGATTCAACAATATTAGGAGAAACATTTGAAGAATATGAGGATATCAAAGAAAATATAGATGAAGAAGCTGAAATAGTATCTGATAATCTTAATCTCAATGGTAAAATGACTTCATACATAAGATGTAGCAATAATTGGTTTTTTGTTGAACAAATATCAAATAAAGAATTTTTAGGAATAATAGATAGTACTAGAAATGTAATAATATGGGTTGGTCTTGGTATAAGTGTACTTGCTTTCATATTATCTAGTGTAATTTCATTTAATATCAGCTATCCTATCAAATACATCAGAAACAAGATGAAATTAGTAGAAGATGGAGATCTGACAGCAGTATCTAACATAAAAGGTAAATATGATATGGGTCAGTTATCCCATAGCTATAATATGATGTTAAAAAGCACTAAAAACCTGATAAATAATAATAGAGATTTAACAAATGTAGTATCCGATAATTCTAGTCAGGTTGCAGAAATAGCAAGACATTCTGCGGCTGGCTCAAGAGAAGTGACTATAGCTGTTGAATCCGTTTCTCAAGGTGCAATGGAACAAGCAAGAGATGCAGAAAATGCAGCAACCATTGTTAAAAAGTTCATTGATAAATTCAATGAAACAGAAGATTACTTCAACAACGTAGTTGAAGCAACAGAAGCTACAAAAGAAATAAGTGTACAAGCTACAAATATCATTAAAGAATTGAATGATAGTACAGTAGATGCAACAAACTTATCTAATAACTTCAAGAAAGATATCATGAGTCTAGTTGATAAATTCAAAGAAATATTAAAGATAATTGGACTTATTGATGGAATTAGTGAACAATCCAATCTTCTTGCACTGAATGCAGCTATTGAAGCGGCAAGAGCAGGAGAAGCAGGAAAAGGGTTTGCAGTTGTTGCCGATGAAGTTAGAAAGCTTGCTGTACAATCAAAAGATGCAGCTAAAGATATTTCATCAATAGTTAGTAAAGTACATAATGCTACTAGTGAAACAGCGAAAATGATAGAAGAGGGCGGAAATATTTTCGTAAGGCAGCAAGAGGCAGTTAATAAAACGGATGACGCATTTAATATTATAGTAAAAAATATGGATCAAATAAAAATTAAAGTAGATCAGGTATTTGAAATGTTATCAGGTTTTGATGAAATACAAAATGAAGCAATAACTTCAATAACTAGTATAGCAGCTATAGCCCAAGAATCAGCAGCAGCTATTGAAGAAGTATTAGCAACTGGAGAGGAACAGACATCCTCAGCAGAACAGCTAGTTAATATGTCGGGTGAATTGGCTAAGGTTGTTGACGAAATGAATAGCAGCCTTGATGAATTTAAGATCGATTAATAAGATTGGAGCCTATGGCTCCTTTTTTGTATCATAATATTGTTCCTTTCCGCATTATATGATAAAATTAGTAAACAAGATATATTAATATTAATCTACAAAAAAATTTATGATGTTAATTAATCATAAGAATAGATTTTTAATGTATTTAGAGTAGTGAGGGCGTGATTTTAATGGCTGTACAAGATAAAATGAATTTTACACATCTCCATGTGCATACAGAATATAGCTTACTTGATGGCTCTAGCAAGATACAAGAACTTATTGCTAGGACTAAAAAATTAGGGATGGATAGTATAGCAATAACTGACCATGGTGTAATGTATGGTGTTATAGATTTTTATAAAGCTGCTAAGAATGAAGGTATCAAGCCAATAATTGGTTGCGAAGTATATGTGGCTGCTAGAAAAAGAACAGATAAAGATTCACATCTTGATTCTACTTTCTATCATCTTGTTCTATTAGCTGAAAATCAAGTAGGATATAAAAATTTGATGAAGCTGGTATCAAAAGCCTTTGTAGAAGGTTTTTATTATAAACCAAGAATTGATTTGGAAATACTTGAAAAGTACAGTGAAGGAATAATAGGTACAAGTGCCTGCCTAGGTGGACAAGTACAGTCAGCTATATTGAATGTGTCTTATGATAAGGCTAAGGAGATAGCTCTAAGATATAATGAAATACTAGGACAAGGAAATTTTTATCTAGAATTACAAGATCATGGATACAAAGATCAGAAGCAGGTTAACCAAGAACTGATTAGACTTAGCAAAGAAACAGGCATACCTCTTATTGCCAGTAATGATGTCCATTATACTTTCAAAGAAGATAGTAAAGCTCATGATATATTATTATGTATCCAAACGAACAAAAAGGTAAATGACGAAGATAGAATGAAATACAAAGGTGGACAATTCTATTTGAAGTCTCCAGAAGAAATGTACGAGCTTTTCCCTTATGCTAAGGAAGCTCTTCAAAATACATATGAGATAGCAAAAAGATGTAATGTAGAATTTGAGTTCGGTAACACTAAATTACCAAAATTTGATGTACCAAAAGAATATGATGCAAAATCATATCTAAGAAAACTTTGCCAAGATGGTCTGATAACAAGATATAAAGAGCCATCAGAGGAATTGCAAAAAAGACTTGATTATGAGCTTTCAGTAATTGAACAAATGGGATATGTAGATTATTTCTTAATAGTATGGGATTTCATAAAATATGCTAAAGATAATGATATAATGGTAGGTCCTGGTCGTGGTTCAGCAGCTGGAAGTATTGTAGCATATACTTTGAAAATAACCGATATTGACCCTATCAAATATAATCTGATTTTTGAAAGATTCCTTAATCCAGAACGTGTCAGCATGCCTGATATAGATATTGACTTTTGTTATGAAAGAAGACAAGAGGTAATTGATTATGTTGTAGAAAAATATGGAGAAGAGAAAGTAGCTCAGATTATTACGTTTGGAACAATGGCGGCTAGAGCGGTTATTAGAGATGTGGGTAGAGCACTTGACCTTCCATACGCACAAGTTGATAAAGTAGCTAAAATGATTCCTTCAGAATTAGGAATCAATATTAAGAGAGCGCTAAAAATCAATAGTGAACTAAGTAGTCTTTATGAAGAAGATGAAGAAACCAAATACTTGATTGATATGTCGATGAGATTAGAAGGATTGCCAAGACATAGCTCAACACATGCCGCAGGTGTGGTTATATGTCAAGAGCCTGTTATGGAATACGTACCACTTAATGCTAATGATGGTGCTATTACAACACAATTTACTATGACCACTTTAGAAGAGTTAGGACTCCTCAAGATGGATTTCCTAGGACTCAGGACATTAACAGTAATTCAAAATGCCTTCAAGCAGATAGCTTATAGAGAAAACAATATAACTGAAGAGAATATTGATTATAATGACAAAGACGTCTATGACCTTATAGGTTCAGGAAAAACAGAAGGTATTTTCCAATTAGAAAGTGCCGGAATGAAAAGTTTCATGAAGGAGTTAAGACCTGAGAGTTTGGAAGATGTAATTGCTGGAATTTCTCTATATAGACCAGGTCCAATGGATTTTATACCAAAATATGTAAAAGGTAAAAATAACCCTGGAAAAATTGAATATACTTGTGTTGAACTTGAACCCATATTACAGCCTACATATGGATGTATAGTGTATCAAGAACAAGTTATGCAGATTGTTAGGGATCTTGCAGGATATACATTAGGCAGAAGTGATTTGGTTCGTAGAGCCATGTCTAAGAAAAAAGCCAAAGTCATGGAAAAAGAACGACAAAATTTTATATATGGTAATGAAAAAGAAAATGTAAAAGGCTGTATCAATAACGGTATTTCTGAAAAAGTTGCTAATACAATTTATGATGAGATGATTGATTTTGCAAAATATGCCTTTAATAAATCTCATGCAGCAGCTTATGCTGTTGTAGCATATCAAACAGCATGGTTAAAAAAATATTATCCTGTTGAATTCATGGCTGCATTACTAACCTCTGTTATGTATAATTCAGCAAAGGTATCTGAATATATTGGGACCTGTAGAAATATGGGAATTAAATTACTTCCTCCAGATATCAATGAAGGATATGCAGATTTTTCAGTATCTGAGGGTAAAATCAGATATGGACTAGCTGCCATTAAGAATGTAGGTAAATCTGCTATAAAATCGTTAGTGGCAGAAAGAAAAGAAAATGGTGATTACATTAGTATAACTAATTTTTGTGAAAGATTAGTAGGTAATGACCTTAATAAGAGAATGATTGAGAGTTTAATAAAAGCTGGAGCTTTTGATTCATTAAAAGGAACAAGAAAGCAATATATGCAATCATACAAGATAATCATGGATGGTATAATTCAAACCAAGAAAAGAAGTATTGAAGGTCAAATCAATTTGTTTGATTTTGCTACTGATGAAGATACTGGTAAGAAACAATTTGAAGAACAATTACCAGCGGTTGGAGAGTTTCCAGAAGAAGCATTACTTGCCAATGAAAAAGAAGTATTAGGTATATATCTAAGTGGACATCCATTAGAAAATTATAAAGAAGAAATTAATAGTCTGACTAATGTACGTAGCAGTGATTTTATCTATTCAGAAGATGAAGAGGTCATAAGTAAATTATATGATGGACAAGAAGTAGTTATAGGTGGCATGATTACATCTAAGACAGTGAAATCAACGAGAAATAATAAGATGATGGCATTCATAACTCTTGAAGATCTATATGGAATGGTTGAAGTTATTATATTTCCTAATGATTATGAGAGGAATAAAAACATAATTAACGAAGATGCTAAGATATTTGTCAAAGGAAGGGTTAGTATAGTTGATGAACAAGATTCAAAAATCATACTTCAAAGGATAATCCCTTTTGATAATGTAAAGAATAATTTATATATCAAAACAAAAGATTTCAAGACTTACAAAGGGTTATATGACCAGATTATCAAGCTGGTATCTGAATATAAAGGTGAAGATAAAGTAATTATTTATCTAGAGAAAGAGAAAACAATTAAAAAATTACAAAATAACTATAATGTCAATATAAATAGCGAATTATTGACAAAATTAAAATTGATTTTAGGACAAGAATGTGTTAAGGTAAAGAGAATATTAAATTGAAAATTATATAAAACTTTAAATACATGTGACATGGAGGTAAATATATGGCTAAACAAATTAACACAATTGGAGTACTTACTAGTGGTGGAGATGCACCAGGAATGAATGCGACAATAAGAGCCGTTGTAAGGACTGCACTATCAAAAGGTAAAAAAGTTGTAGGTATAAAAAGAGGCTATAATGGACTAATTTCTGGAGATATATATGAAATGGGTTCAAAAGATGTATCAGATATTATTCAAAGAGGTGGAACAATACTTCATACAGCACGTTGCTTAGAATTCATTAAACCTGAAGGACAAAAACGTGGAGCAGAAATGTGTAAAGTATTTGGCATCGATGGATTAGTAGTCATTGGTGGAGATGGTTCTTTCAAAGGAGCTGAAAAACTAGCTGGACTTGGAATTAATACTATTGGTGTACCAGGTACAATTGATTTGGATATTGCATGTACAGATTATACTATTGGATTTGATACAGCTGTGAATACAGCCATGGAAGCAATAGATAAAGTAAGAGATACTTCTACTTCTCACGAAAGATGTTCAATTGTTGAAGTTATGGGTAGAGATGCTGGATATATCGCATTATGGTGTGGAATTACTAATGGTGCAGAAGCAGTACTTTTACCAGAAAAGAAAAACATGTCTGTGGAAGAATTGATTAGAATGATAATAGAAAATAGAAACAAAGGTAAGAGACATAACTTAATCATTAACGCTGAAGGATCTTCCGAAGACTCATTAAAATTAGCTAAGAAGATTGAGGAAGTAACAGGAATATCTACAAGAGCTACTATATTAGGTCACCTTCAAAGAGGAGGAAGTCCTAGTGCTGTAGATAGAATGCATGCATCTATGATGGGTTCCATTGCAGTTGACTTATTATGTGAAGGTAAAAGTAATAGAGTAGTGGCTTACAAAGAAGGACAATATATTGATTACGATATCAACGAAGCGTTACAAATGCAAAAATCAATCAGTGAAAAAAGATACGATCTAAGTAAGATTCTATCAATATAATATATAATAAGTATCTAGGCGGAGAATTTATTCTCCGCTTTTTTGATACAAAATTACGAAACTTAAAATAACGCAATAGTACAAATAATATCACTCACATCCATTTTATATAGATAAGTATATATGTATAATAATAAATATATTATTTGGGTAGGAATGTAATAATAACAAAACATCCTATTTAATCTGATTTTATGATAAAATATTATACATAAGAAAAATAAACATTGCCCTGATTGTGAGGAAAAACATTATGAATCTGATACAAAAAAGTGTTGAAATAATAAAAAATAATCAACTTAAGTCTGGAATAATTATTGGTAGTCATTTAGCAGGTGCATATAACTGCTGTTTCTTAAAAGATAATAGTTTCAGTGTATATGCTCTTGAGCTAATGGGAGACCATAACGAAGCAGAAAAATATTATGATTGGTCCAGCAAAAAAATAATAGAATTACAGTATAAAATTATTAATGCAGTAAAAAGACATAAAAACAATGAAAAACTATTAAACAGTGATTACTTACACTCTATATATAACGCTGATGGAGTAGAGGACGAGCAAAGGTCCAACTTTCAGCTAGACGGTTATGGCGTATGGCTATGGGGGATATGTCAACATATAAAAAATACTAATCAAAAAAAAGATATTTATGAAAAGAGTATCAAACTTATTGCAGAATACTTGCAATGTTTTTGGCAATCGCCATGTTATGGCTGTTGGGAAGAAAAGGATGATAGAATTCATACATCTACACTTGCTTGTATATATGGTGGATTAAATGAGGCAAATAGGATTATACCTAATCAAGGATATGAAGTTCTTGCAGGAAATATAAAAAACTATATATTAGAAAATTGTGTTGTAGATGGTAGACTTTCAAAATATGCATTCCATGATGATATAGATTCAAGTCTATTATTTTCCGCTTTACCATTCCAGGTCTTAGAACTTACAGATGATATAATGATAAAGACTGTGAGTGAAATAGAGAAGGAACTACTAGAAGATAGTGGACTTCACCGTTATGCAACTGATTCATACTATGGTGGAGGAAGATGGATTAATATGACATGTTGGTTAGCTTGGTATCATAAAAAAATAGGTAATATTGATAAAGCAGACATATTACTAAGCTGGGTAGAAAAATGCTGCAATGCTAATGGAGAGTTTCCAGAACAAGTAATTGACAAAGTACTTAATAGGGAATATATAGAAAGATGGAAAGAACTATTTGGAGATATAGTTTGTCCATCCCTTTGGTCACATGCAATGTATATAATTGCAAAAGTTGCATAATATTTTTAACCCCATGTATATAAGTTGAACTTATTGAAATGGGTGTATAGATTTAAGTTCAATATATATAGTTTATTAGATTCTATATTTTGAAGGTGGAACACCAACATATTTTTTGAATAATCTACTAAAATAATAAGGATCTTCAACACCAACCAAATACCCGATTTCAGATACTTTTAGAGATGTTGAAGCAATTAATTCCTTTGCTTTATTTACTCTAACAATATTTAGATAGTTAAGTATAGAATATCCAGTAATCTTTTGAAATGCTCTATTAAGATAATCATAATTCAATTCAAACATTTCTTCAATGTAAGAACTAGTTAACTTTTTCTGATATTCATTGTTAATATAATCAATAATATTTTGTACAGTATGATAAACCCTAGGCAAGGGTTTTTCTTGTTCATTGATAATTGTAGTGAGATATTCTCTGCATACTTTTATCAATATCTCATGTAATTTACAAGAAGTATATATCTTATAATCTTCCAATTTCATATAATAATCAGTAATACCGTCTTTGAAAATGTGAAATAAATTCATTAGAAGCAATTTATTGGATATATTGAATTGCTTACAAAAAAAAGAAGTTGAGTCTGTGGGGATATCTTCTGAAAAAGAATTGCTTTCTATGGTAAGGCGACGTTTGAGAATCATATCATCAATATGTTTTTTATTGGTTGCTGTTAGATCACAATGCTTAAAATGGACATAGTAATAACTGCAAGAAGCTTTTTTATACCCTTCATGTAACTTATTTGGTTCTAACAGAAAAAAGTCTCCTTTATTAAGTATGTATTTATTAGAGTCTTCCTTAATATACATGGTGCCACTTTCCATTATGTATAAGATATATTCATTTAGTTGTCTAGGAAAATGACTCCAAGGATCTACGAAGTTCACATAACCAATATATCTAACTCTAGGAATTAAATCTAAATTAATTTGAAACTGCAAATTATCACATCCTAATATTTAAGTCTAGCTGTATTTAATCGGTTAACAAGATACACAATTCTAATAATTAAAAGCTAAATATTATATTGATATACTATAGTTATTATAATAAGAAGTATCAGTAGTATTATATACTAGATTAATATAACTTTCAATAAAATGATTATTATACTAATTCCTTACTATAAATACATTGAACTTAAACATCTATACACCTATTTCAATAAGTTCAATATATTTTCCTTGATTTTATCAATTGAATAGAACTAAAAACTTGCTGACTCTATAGTAATTATTTAATTTAACTAATATAAGAGGTAAAAAAAATTCATATTATCGGTTTTACACAAAAAAAGTCGGGATTATACATTCATAATTATTGAAAATAGAGATATAATTTTATTGTAGTGCAAACGGTTTCGCATAAAATGTACAATTGCATAAAAATAATAAACCTCTCACTATATAATTTTTATAAAGTGTTGCAGAAATGTACTAACTAATGAAAAATATATTGAACTAATATTTATCCATATAATATTTAATTCAATATGTAGTAATTATTATTATTAAATAATAGGAGGGAATTATTAATGAAGAAATTTACAAGTATTCTATTAGTATTAACATTGATAGTATCTATCACTGGTTGTAAGGGTAAAGAAAAGGCGGTAGACAGTACATTAGAAGATTCATCATCAGATTATGAAGGAATCGTAAATATTGATGAAGATAATAATGGAGTTCTAGATTGGCAAGAAAAAGAAATTGAACTTGTATATGCAATGAAATTTTATGGTACAGAAGATGATCAAAACACTATGTTTCTTAATATAAAAAAATTCATGGAAAAATATCCAAACATAAAAGTTACTAGAGATGCACAATTCAAGGAACAAGTGGATGATTTTGAAGAATTGGAAATGCTTACAGCAAGATCAGTTGAAGGAACACTGCCTGATATATTCTATTCACCAATGTCAGCAGAAGTATATGATAGAGAATTGGTTCTAGATTTAACACCTTACATTGATTCTGATGAAGAAGCAGATATGATTTCAGATAATGCAAAAGAATTTATGAAGTCTTATGATGGTAAGATTATATACGGTCTACCTTATCAATCAGTTGGTAGAATTCCAGCACTTAACCTAAAATTACTAAGAGAAAATAATATTACAATTCCAAGTTATGATTGGACATATGAAGATTATGAAAACCTACGTGTAGAGGTTGCTAAGTTAACTCCTAATAATGCAATTTTCCCAGGAATCATTGATTTCTCTGAAATTGGTCCTCATTACTTTGACAGTATTCCAAACGGATGGAAAGGTTACAATGCTGAAACAGGAAAATTCGATTTTGCTGATAGTGAAAAATTTGGAGAATGGTTTGAATTAGTAGCCAAAGAAGGAAAAGAAGGACTTCACTTCTATGATTTAACAGAAGAGGAGAGAACAGCTAAATGTGGTAATTTTGGATGGCCATGGGGAGATGGTTTTGAAGCGGTCGGGAATGTATGGTTATATGCTCTTCATTCAGATGTGAATACTTTAATAAAAGAAAGAGAACTAGAAATTGATATCTACCCAATGCCACAAGCACCAGAAGGTGGAACAACATCAATACAAGCATATTATGACACATTAAGTTTATCTAGAAATCTAGAAGATGAGCCAGTCAAAGCAGAAGCAGCATTTCAATTATTAAAATGGCTAAGTTATGGAGAAGAAGGATTGAAATCAAAATGGGCATTAATAGATGAATATACTGGATTGCCAGAAGATGCATTACTTAGAGCAGAAGACAAATTAATGGATTTTATACAAGGATGGCCAGTAACTACTAATCCAGAAGTACTTAAGTATCATCCCCTTGTTAAAGGATTTCCTGAAGATAGTGAATTAGCTATATATAATTTTGAAGCTTTCAAAAATGAAGATTTTCAACAGATATTATCTAATCCAGTACCTTATCCAAGACATATCCCTGCTGTAGCAAGTGCTTATGCACAACTTAATATATGGGATATTAAAAATCAAATAAAGGATCAAGGTGTAAGATATAGTGATATCGCTGAAGAGTGGGATGAATTAATGAATACATACCTCGATGATTACCTTAGAGAATATAAGAATAGATGATTTAAAATAATTACTGAAATGGGACTATATGTAAAATGTTAGTCCCATTTTAGTAAACTGTTAGGTGAGAAAAACTATGAAAAAATGGATATTATTAGTTTGTAGTATTTTAGTGGTAACAGGTATCATTATTGTTAATATGCAAAAAGATGGACCGGCTAGCGACGTGTTAGCATCTATGGATTACAAAAAAAGTATTAAAACTATTGAGGAATATATTAATACTTATACAGGTGAGACTAATTATTACAATATAATCAGCAAATGGACAGAGAACAAAATAGCTGTATCAGATAAGAGATTTATTATCAAGAGTGAAAATACAGATGGTGGTATTTTATATGATGATAATAATAATGGTTATAAATCTAATGTGAAATACCTACAGCCTGGAGATGAACTTACTTTTGAAATAGAATCTTCCAATGAAAGTCTTTATGAAATCTGGTTGGATTATTATATCATGGATAAAACATATCTACGACCAGAGGTTCAAGTAACTATTAATGATGAAGAACAATTTAATGAAGCTAATAAGATAGAGCTACCTATGAATTGGCAAATAATTAAATTAACTGGTAACGATAAATATGATCGCTATGGCGATGAATTGATGCCAAAATCCATGAAAAAGATGATATGGGAAAATAAACCGTTACAAGACCCTAATCATTTTTTTATTGAACCCCTAAAATTCAAATTTGATAAGGGTATTAATAAGATAAAATTAACCGTAAACGAGGGATATCTATTAGTGGGCGAAATAACCATAAAAAATACTCTCGAGACTATACCTACATATGAGCAATATCTAGAAAAAGTAAATAAGGAAAAACATTCTATAAAAAGTATGGTTGTTATTGAAGCAGAAGATATATTTATGAAAAGCAGACAGAGCATTAGAACCAAATATGTAAGAAATCCTAGTATTACACCCTATGCTTACAAAAATAGAGTACTTAACGTACTTGATGGATATTCATTTGGAGATAGTGGAGATAAGGTAGTGTATAAATTCAATATTACAGAATCAGGTTATTACAACTTAGCTGTAAAGTATTCTCAAGATACCAATAATGGATTAGCAACTCATAGAAGAATTACCATAGATGATGAAGTTCCATTTAGTGAGCTGGCTTATTACAATTTCAGCTATTCAAGCGGTTGGAAAAATGAAACATTATCTAATCAAGAAGGAAAACCATTTGATATTTTTCTTGAAAAAGGCGAGCATACATTAGCTTTATCTATTGATAAT
Organism: Vallitalea sediminicola; assembly: GCF_054408565.1. Lineage (NCBI taxonomy): Bacteria > Bacillati > Bacillota > Clostridia > Lachnospirales > Vallitaleaceae > Vallitalea > Vallitalea sediminicola. The sequence goes on along the minus strand of NZ_BTPT01000026.1, from coordinate 66,592 downwards.
ACTCAGGTAAGAGATATCTATCATGAGTTATTAAATACACTTGAAAGTATAGAAGCTGTAGCAAAAGATATCAAAAAATTAACAGGTGGATTAGTAGATAAAGAAAGAAAATGGAAGATAAATAAATATATGCCTAATATACGAACTTATCTACATGGTATATATAACAAGATAAAAATTCAAAAATCAGCTTTAATCGAATATACAGGTAATAGTGATCTGCCTATCATATCTGAATTAGATATTGCAATGAATCTGATTAAGGATTTTATTGAAGATCCAGAAGATTTACCCCATTATATGAGCAAATTCAATGATGGCGAATCATCTGCATATGGGCGAATCAATGCTGTATTACCTACATTAGTATACAATCCCATGCATCTTGATAAAATTTATTTTTACAATGATAAAAAACTACCAAGTGCAAAAACAGGATTTGTTACTAATACAAAAGAAAATACAAAATCATTCTTTTACTCATTTTTTGATCCAAAATATAACCAATCAGACAAAGTCGATGATGAAACTATTGAAATATGGGTGAACAAATCTAGATTGTATGTAGAGATCATGCAAAGGATGATTGATGAAAAGTTCACACCAGAAACAGGTATTAGAGTGAATCTATCTTTACTTCCTGATGAAAATAAAATTATATTATCCAATGCAGCAGAAAATACACCTGATGCTGCCATAGGAATTTCACATGCCAAGCCTTTTGAATTTGCTTTGAGAGGTATAGTAGAGGACTTAAGAGAGTATCAAGGATTCTATGATCTTGCAAAAGAATTTGATAAGAGTGCTTTCATTCCTTTCATATATGATAAAGGTGTCTATGCCATACCTGAAACTCAAGATGTCAAGTTGTTATTCTACCGCAAGGATGTATTGGACTTTTTGGGTGTGAATCCACCTAGGACATGGGAAGATGTTACAGGTCTAGTGCCCATACTCAAGAAATATGATATGAATTTTTACACACCACTTGGTTCGGATTCTTCATATAAGGGATTAGATACAACGACACCATTCATATACGAATTTGGTGGAAGACTCTATGATGACACAGGCAGTAAAACAATAATTAATGATAAAAACTCATATGAAGCTTTTGAATTCATGACTGATCTATTTACGGTATATAACGTACCAATAACAACATCCAATTTCTTTCAGAAGTTTCGAAATGGTAAAACACCTGTTGGAATAGGTGATGCCAATACATACATCCAGTTGAAATATGCTGCTCCAGAACTATCAGGTCAGTGGGAAATATTACCGATACCAGGTGTTGAAAATTCAGAAGGGGTAGTTGAAAGATGGGACCCTACTTATGGAACGTCAAGTATCTTGTTCAAAAACAGTACTAAGAAAAAAGAAAGTTGGGAGTTTATCAAGTGGTGGTCAAGTGCTGATATACAGCGTGATTTCTCTTACGCAATTCAATCTACATTAGGAGATAAATTCTTATACATGACTGCAAATATTGAAGCGTTCAAAAAAAGTGCATGGCCATCTGATTCCAAGAAAGTGATTCTAGAACAATGGAAATGGATTCAAACAACAGGGAAAGTACCTGGCGATTATATGCTTGAAAGAGAAATAAGCAATGCATGGAACAAAGTAGTATTTGATGGAGAGAACCCTAGAATTGCACTAGATGAAGCAGTAGCTACTATTAATCGTGAATTAGAAAGAAAACTGAAAGAATTTGGATATATTGTTGATGGTAAACTTGTCAAAGAATATATAGTACCAGATATACACAATGTGGAAAAGTGGGTGAGACAGAATGAAGAATAATAATGGAGGGGTGTCTTTCAAAAGAAGATTAGGAAATATGAAAGAGTCACCTTATATATTCATTTTACCTTATGCAGTGTTATTTATTATGTTGATTGTATTACCCGTGTTGGTAGCAATCGGATTATCATTTACTTATTTTAATACAATAGAGATACCTAAATTCATAGGGTTCAAGAATTATGTTGACCTACTGACTGGGGATTCCGTATTCCTGCAACATGGTGTATCCAATACAATAATGTATTCATTGATTGTTGGTCCTGTAGGTTATATGTTAGCATTCTTCTTGGCATGGATGCTTTCGCAAGTACCCCATAAGATAAGAACAATCTATACGGTCATTATCTATTCACCATCCATAACAGGTCCTATAATGATGTCTGTTGTATGGAAAGTCATCTTTAGTGGTGACCAAACAGGTTATCTTAACTATTGGTTAATGAGATTGCAGTTAATAAACGAGCCAGTACAATGGTTACAATCTCCTGAGTATCTTATGCCTATAATGATTTTTATAGGTCTGTGGGGAAGTATGGGAGTGGGATTCCTTGCAATGCTGGCTGGACTTCTGAATATTGATAAGACTTTATATGAAGCAGCTTATATTGATGGTATTCGCAATAGGTGGCAGGAAGTATTCTATATCACCATTCCTTCCATGAAGCCCCAAATGTTATTCGGTGCCGTTATGGCAATCATCGGTACTTTTAACGCATCTGGACTGGCGGCAACATTAAGTGGGGGTACTCCTCCACCTCAATATGCAGGATGGTTGATAGTTGACCATGCTAATGATTTTGGATTCATCCGTTATGAGATGGGTTATGCATCAGCTATAACAGTGGTGTTACTGGTAATCGTTATTATCTTCAATAAAATTAGTTATAAATTATTTGGTGAAGATAAATAGGAATTAAATAAACTGTGAGGTGAAAAAATGGCGAATATTGGAATGAAATTTAACCCCCAAAAGTTCCACCGTAATCAATTGAGATTTCATATATTTTTAATTATATTATCAATCTTTATGGCATTACCTATTGTTTTTATCATTAACAATGCGTTTAAACCTTTTACAGAACTGTTTGCATATCCACCTAAGTTCTTTGTAAAAAAACCGACTTTAGAGAATTTTAGATTGTTATTTAATTTTTCTGCAGAGTCAGGTATACCTGCATCAAGATATTTATTCAATAGTATCATTGTGACAGTCAGCGTAATCATACTGACACTTTTAATTAGTTCATGTGCAGCTTTTGCTTTATCAAAATTAGAGTTCAAGGGAAAGGCGACATTCAATAAAATTAATACTTTGGCTTTGATGTTTGTGCCAGTAGCAGTAGCTATACCAAGATTCTTGATTGTTGTTAACATAGGAATCTTCAACACATATTTGGCACATATCATACCATTATTAGCTATGCCTATAGGTATTTTCTTGTTAAAACAATTCATTGACCAGCTGCCAGATGAATTATTAGAAGCAGCTAAGATTGATGGAGCTGGTAAATGGAAGATATATTATAGAATTGTTCTGCCTTTAATTAAGCCACCCCTTGTAACAGTGGCTATACTAACCTTTCAAGCCAGTTGGGCTAATGTAGAGGGTTCTAATATTTTTGTTGATCGTGAAGCATTAAGAACATTACCGTTTTATATGAACACTTTAGTATCTGGGTCAGGAAATATTGTTGCAGGAGCAGGAATGTCAGCTGTGGCTGCACTCATAATGTTCGTGCCTAACCTAGTATTATTTATAATTTTACAGAATAAGGTCATGGATTCCATGGCTCATACGGGGATAAAAAATTGAGAAAACTTAAAAATATATTCTTAATGTTAATAATGGTAATGTTCTTTAATGTTCTAACAGTAAATGCTGAAGCTCCATATAATACGTATACCAGTGACAAGGATGGCTACATAAACAGAACACAAACAGCGTATACACCTTTAAATAAAATCACTACAATCAATGATGAAAGACTAAAAATGCCTGAACATGTATTTGTTGATAAAGAGGATTATATTTATATCACAGATAGCGGACACAACAAGATCTTCATTCTAAATAAGGATTACAAATACTATAAAGAATTGGCAAATGATAAATTTGGAACTGTAAAAAGTACATTTGTTACAGAGGATAAGATATATGTGGTAGATAGTTACAATAGTAAAATATTTGTATTTGATAAAAAGAGTTTGCAATTAGTACAGGAGATAGGAGAACCTGATTCGCCTATATTCAAAGAAGGATATAAATTCAGACCTACCAATATCGTTGTGGATATCAGAGGTAATATATATGTTAGAAGTACAGGTTCTATTCATGGACTTATGATGTTAAACCGTGAAGGAGAATTTTTAACATTTTTTGGTGCCAATCCACTTAAAGTACCTATAGTGGATAAGATTAGAGCTTATTTTCTGACAGAAAAGCAAGAAGAAAAATTAGAGAAAGTTTTTCCAGATGTACCAACCAATCTTGCTATTGATGAGAAAGGATTCATTTATACGGTCACTTCATCAATAAAATCTAATCCTGTAAAGAAATTCAATATATCAGGTACTAATTATTTTCCTAATGATATGGTGGGTATTTATTCTACGGAGAGTGTTTGGGTTGGACAGTATAATAGTGTTTTCACTGTAAATTCAGAAGGTTGGGTTTCGGAGTATGATTCAACAGGTAACCTGCTATTTCTATATGGTGGAAAAGATTTTAGTTCCAGTCGTCTGGGGTTACTTAATAGACCAATAAGTATTGCCACTAATTCAGAAGATGATGTAATAATTATTGATCAAGGTACAAAACTTATTCAAACATATAGAGCAACAGAATTTACTGATGCAGTTCATAAAGCCATGTTTGAATACCAAGAGGGCAATTATGATAAGAGTGAAGATTTATGGTCATATACTCTTCAATATAATTCAATATTTGATAATGCACATGTTGGACTTGGTGAAGCATATCTTCGTAATGATAGATATGAACAGGCTTATGATGAATTTTATGACGCAAGATATGATAGTGGTATTTCAAAAGCATTCTGGGAGATTCGTCAAGAATGGCTTGAAAATAATCTTAATACTGTATTAATAGTATTGGTGTTATTGTTAGTAATAAGATTCATATTAAGATTGTTGAACAAGAAAACAGAATTTTATACTAAGATAAGTAAAAAAATTAGTCTTGTAAGAAAGATTAAGATTATTGATGATATTGTTTTCATTTTTGAGTTTCTCAGACATCCTTTAGATGGATTTTATGAAATAAAGATGGAGAATAGAGTTTCAAAAATATCTTCAACAATAATATATCTATTAGCCATAGCAATCTATATCGCCCATAAAAAATGTACTAATGTATTATTTGTATCTGACGGCAGGTATTTTATTGGATATAAATTATTAGTTATCGTTTTTGTAACAGTTCTATGGATTGTATCTAATTATTTGATTTGCAGTATTAATGATGGTGAAGGAAGTTTTGGTAATGTATATAATGCTACTGCTTACGCTTTGACACCTATCATTGTAATAATGCCTTTTGTTATAGCAATCAGTAATGTATTAACCCTTGAACAGGCAGTATTTTATAGACTTCCTATTAATCTAATAATAATATGGGTACTGTTTTTGATGTTTTTTATGATAAAGGATATACATAATTTTGAAGTTGGAGAGACCTGTTTAGTTATTCTAAGAAGTATATTCACCATGTTGATTATTGCACTATTCTTATTTGTGCTTTATTCACTAGGAAATCAAATTCATAGTTTCTTGCATGAATTCATAAGAGAGGTGATTACTCGATGAAAAATAAGAAGATTAAATATATCATTACCTTTTTGGTAATAGCAGTACTTCTACTCATAGCTTTAAAAAAATGTTTTGAGGAAGTACCTAACAGAATTACTATGGGAAAATATGATTATTCCACCATCATAGTGAATGATGAAGAGACAATGAATCAATCAGATGATTATGATTTCACTATACCCGATACCTTTGAGAGAGTTGCTGAAAATGACCAGCTAGAGCTATTTCTAGATGAAGAAAGTATAGCCATAGCAGTTAGAAACAAAGTCGATGGTTATACTTGGTATTCTTATGATGTTGATATGAATATGGAAGAAAAAAAAATAAGCAAGGAAATGAATAATTATATAAAATCAGGTATTTCAGTTATTACTTATGATAAATTCACACCTGGAAGGAGAACCGTTCTTGATAAGGATGTAAAAAAAACTTATCAAAAAAGCGATAAGGGATTCATAGTTACTATTGATTTTTTGAAACCAAAGATTAAATTGGATCTAAGGGTTGAGATACAGGGGGGAGATTTGATAACGTCTATCCCTAGAGAGAGTATAGAAGAATATAATGAAGATTTATGGACACCTGGTAATGATGATGTATCTATTAACGAAATTGTAGTATATCCATTTCTCGGTTCAACTACAGGAAAAGATAATGGTTATCTAGTTATTCCAGATGGTTCAGGGGCAATTATTAAGCTTGATGAAACGCCTAAGTATGCGACAGGATATGTAGCTCCTGTGTATGGAAAAGATTTGGGCTATGCTAATACACTTAGTTTCGGTTCCACATCCTTTTCTGTGAAACCTTTAGAAAGTATTGTACTGCCAATATACGGAATAATACATGAAGAAAATGATAATGGTGTGTTGGTTATTGCAGAAAGTGGAGCAAGTTATGCAACATATAATTATGTATCCAAAAATGTTTCTACTGAGTATTATCAATCTTATTTTACCTATAACTACAGAACAACTTACTCACAATTCCAAAGTAGAATTGATGAAGAACAGCATGTACTAGGATTCCAGAAAGAGCCTAACAATTTTGATTTAGTACAGCGTTACGTTTTTCTTAACAAAGATAAGGCTGATTATGTGGGGGTTGCAAAAGGTTATCGTGATTTCCTTACGAAGCAATCAAGATTCAGTAAGAAAGCAGATAGTAAAAAAACGGAAATACCTCTCAAAATTGATTTTATTAATAATGAAATAGAGATGGGTACCTTTAATCTAGAAAATGTAAAGGTGACTTCTTATGATCAAGCCAAAAATATCGTTAAGACATTTATTGATAAAGGAAATAGTAATCTGAATGTTACCTTCAAGACATATATACTGGATAAATCGGCTTACAGATTTGAAGTATTCAAAGAATTAGGGGGCAGAAAAGATTTTAAATCCGTATTGAATTATTTCAAATATAATAATGTGAAATTCAACTATTATATGGACTATGCCAGAACTAATCATAAAAAAACGAAATATACTGCAAGTAAAATGAGCAGACAAGATCTTAGTGTTAGAAATGATAAGTCTCAGGTATACAACTATCTAAACGATCCAAAGTATTTTATGGATTTTGCTAAATGGGATATTAAGAAATTAGATGAATATGGTATTGATTCTATAGCATTTGATGGTTTTACAGGAAGTCTATTTACACATTACGATAAAGGAACTATCGGCTATAGTAATGAAGGTATGGAATATATTAAAAACTTGATGACGTATTTTAATAAAAATAATATTGAAACCAATATATATATAGGGGATGCTTATCTATATCCATATATGACTGATTATTATGAAACACCTATATGTTCATCGAATCTCATGTTCATAGATAAAACAATACCTTTGGTATCCCTTGTGGTAAGCGGTAATATGGATATGTACTCGCCCTATATGAATTTTTCGTCTAATGATGATGATGCGATTCTAAGGTTGATTGAGTTTGGTATCTATCCAGCTTTTGTATTAACAGGTGAGCCTACATACAGTATCAAATACTCTGATTCATCCAATGTATATGTATCACAGAATAAATATCTCGAAAAAAGAATAGACAGTTATTATGAGAAAGTGAATGATGCATTAAGTCATGTCATAGGCAGTGAACTGATTAATCATATGTCTATTGATGATAATGTTGTCATGACAGAATATGCAAACGGTAAGAAAATAGTAATCAACTATAATGAATCAGATTATATCTATAATGATATAACCATCAAGGGAAAAGGATTTGTGGTCATATGAAAAAAAGAGATAAAAAGAATATTGGAAAAAGAAAATTGAATATGCGTCAAAAGCGGGGTTTGACAGGACTTTGCTTCATAAGTCCATGGATTGTGGGCTTTCTGGCCTTTGTCGCATATCCCTTATATAAAACTATTTTCATGAGTTTTAATAATGTTTATTATGGTAATAAGACAGGTTGGGAATATGAGTGGATAGGCTTAGAAAATTTCAAGCGTATACTCTTTGATGATATTGATTTTGTAATTGAAGCCCAAAACTTTTTCTTGACTACCTTGCTGTATGTTCCAGTCATTATAGCTTTATCAATTATAATTGCCATGCTTCTGAATCAAAAAGTAAAAGGAACAGCTTTTTTTAGATTATTATTTTTCTTACCGATTATCATCTTGAATGGTGAGTTAATGAAAAACATGAGTGAATACGGTGGAATGTCAATAAATCTTAACGAAATGATATTAGACGGGATTTCCATGATTGTTCCTAATAAAAGCGTAACAATGGGTATTATCTTGATTTTCAATATGATAATACAGTTGCTTTGGTATAGTGCTGTACCTATTTTAATTTTTCTGGCTGCCTTGCAAAAAATTGATAGGAGTGTTTACGAAGCAGCTGCTATTGATGGGGCATCTTCATGGAGCACATTTTGGAAGATTACATTACCTAATATTTATCCACTTGTAAGTGTAGTTGTCATTTTTATTGTTGTATTTCTTGCCAATTTTGAAACTAATCCTATTAATAATATAATAATGGAATCAAAATATGACGGTTCAAGAAGAGAAGGGTATGCATCAGCATTATCCATATTGTATTCCTTCCTTCAAGTAATTTTAATAGGTATTTTATATTTTATTACCAAAAGTAGAAAAAACAGTGAGGGGGTATCTTAATGTATAGCAGATTAAAAGAATACTATGATAAGACAAAAAAATATATTACCAAACAGAAACCCGTAGCAAAAAAATTCTTGTTCGGTATGAAAAACAATGACGGCTTCATCTATAAATTATGCGTATATTTTATACTTATCGTGTTTGGTTTTGTGTTTCTATACCCACTTATATACATGTTATCAATCAGTTTGATGTCCAATCTAGACTTAGTTGATAATACAGTCCAGTGGATACCTTCAAAACTGTATACCTTCAATTACAAGATGACATGGAAAGCACTTAACCTACCTTATTCCTATTTTACAACCACTTTGCTGGCGGGACTATCCATGCTATGTGTAGCTATTTCCTCAGGTATAATAGGATACGGTTTGGCAAGATTCAATTTCAGAGGCAAGAAGTTAGTGCTCATATTGATGTTATTTACATTTATCGTACCTAAAACACTATTTTTCATACCTAGATTCCAGATATATTCAGCCCTTGGACTAAAAGGCAATCTTGGAGCTATACTAGTTCCTGCACTAACTGGACAGGGAGAACAGGCAGCACTTTTTATACTTATTTTTTATCAGTTTTTCAAAATGATACCAAAATCCTTAGAAGAAGCAGCATTCATTGATGGAGCAGGACCATTCAAAACATTCATTAAAATAGCAGTCCCTATGGCAGGCCCAGCACTAATTATTGTATGTGTATACAGTTTCTCACTATACTGGAATGAGACCTTCTTAACATCTCTCTATCTTGATGGAAAGATAAAGACAGTACCCATGCTATTAGGCAACTTACAAAATAATTTTGGGCAAGTAGTCTCACAGAGCGTTAAAGGAGACTTCAGCAGAAATCCTAATCTGAATTTTACAGAAGCCAAGATATTCGCCGGAACCATACTATCAATTATTCCCCTTGCAGTTTTTTATCTGATTATACAAAGATGGTTCGTAGAAAGCATTGATAAAACAGGTATCACAGGCGAATAATACCTATATAATTTCATACATTAAAGTAATATTTTTTTACTAATTAAGAGTGGCTATAATACAAAAAACCATATATAGTGATAATAACGACTTTTACGGCTTGTTGTCATACCCTATAAACAGATAAAAACAACAAACGTAACGAGAGTTATTATCACTATATATGGTTATACTCTATAACCGTTGTCTATCACCAACTCAACATTTTCCACAAATACTTTTTACATAACCATAAAACAAATTTTTTTTCTGCCAAAATACATATTGACATTTGTAACGATCTGTTGTAAATTAAATGTAACGGATTACATAAGATTTTACATAAGGATACATCATATAAAATAATAAATATATGTAAACAATTACAATGATTATTAGGAGGTTAAATATGCCAACTATACAAGAGGTGGCTAAACAAGCTGGAGTATCTGTAGCTACTGTTTCTAGAGTGTTGAATGACAATGGACCAGTTTCATCAAGTACCAGAAAAAGAGTTCAAGCAGTTATAGACGAACTTAACTACCAACCTAATCTACTAGGAAGAAACCTAAGAAGATCAGAAACTAGAATGATACTAGTATTACTAGAGAATATCTCCAATCCATTTTATTCTAAGATAGTAAAAGGGATGGAAGATACAGCCCATGAAAATGGTTATAATGTATTGATCTGCAATACTAATACAGATATTGATTTGGAAAGCATATATTTGGATTTTCTAAAAAACAAGTTGGTAGATGGAGTTATCTTTACTTGTACGGCTATGGTTACCAAAGAATTCAATAAATTAGCCAAACATTATCCTGTTGTATTATGTAATGAATATAATAAGGACATAAAAGCCCCTATTGTAACTATTGATAATGAAATTGCAGGTTATGAAGCAACATCCCATCTAATAAAGCTAGGACATAAAAAGATTGGAATGATATCCGTTGATAATGTAGGATCATCTTATGACAGAATGAAAGGTTATATTAGAGCTATTGAAGAAGCAGGTTTAGTGGTTAATGATGATTATATTGTTTATCATACATTTTCATATAAAGGTGGAATGAGAGGAATCAAACAATTATTTGAAGTGGATGATCCGCCAACAGCAATATTTTGCATATCAGACTTAATAGCAGTTGGAGCTATAAAAGAGTTGAAAAGTATGGGACTTAGTGTTCCTAAAGATGTGGCAATCGTAGGATTTGATAATAATAGTATTGCACCTATGTATGATCCATCTATTACTACAATTGCTCAGCCTAGATATGATATTGGTAAAAAAACAATGGAAATCATGTTGCAAAGGATTAAAGGTAATGCAGAGAATAATTCTGTTGTAAAACTAGAGCATGAACTTATCATAAGAGATTCAACTTTACCATCTGTCAATTACTAGTATTATAATTCGTTTAATGATTACGCTATTAAAAATATAAAATTTATATAATTTAAAACAATTCAATAGGAGGAATAATAATGAGTGACAAATTAAAAGCAGGAATCATAGGTTGTGGAGGCATAGCTAATGGAAAGCATATGCCAAGTATCAAAAAGGTAGAACAAATCGAAATGGTTGCTTTTTGTGACATTATAGAAGATAGAGCAGTGGAAGCAAGCAAAAAATTTGGAAATGAAAATGCAAAATATTATACAGACTATAAGAAAATGTTATCAGATAATAATTTAGATGTTGTATATGTATGTACACCTAATAGAGAACATAGTTTCATTGCAATCGATGCGCTTGAAGCAGGTTGTCATGTTATGTGTGAAAAACCAATGGCTAAGACAGTAAAAGAAGCAGAAGAAATGCTAGAAGCTGCTAAGAGAACAGGTAAAAAATTAACAATAGGTTATCAAAATAGATTTAGAGCAGATTCACAATACCTTAAGAAATCTTGTGAAAGAGGAGATCTTGGAAATGTGTATTTCGCTAAAGCTCATGCGATAAGAAGAAGAGCAGTACCAACTTGGGGAGTATTCCTTAACGAAGAAGAACAAGGTGGAGGTCCATTAATTGATATTGGAACACATGCTCTTGACTTAACACTATGGTGTATGGATAACTACAAACCAAAAAGAGTTGTTGGTACTACATATAAGAAATTAGGAGATCAAAAAGATACTGGTAATGCTTGGGGAGACTGGAACCAAGATGAATTCACTGTAGAAGATTCTGCATTTGGATTTGTTACTATGGAAGATGGTGCGACTATTATCTTAGAATCAAGCTGGGCACTAAACACTCTTGAAACAGGTGAAGCTAAGACAACACTTTGTGGAACAAAAGCAGGAGCTGATATGAAAGACGGACTTAGAATCAATGGAGCGGATCTTGGTAAATTATATGTGAAGAAGCCAGGACTTAGTGCTGATGGTGTTGATTTCTTTGAAGGAGATAGCAATAATCCAGCAGATGTTGAAGCTCAAAGTTTTGTAGATTGTATAATCAATGATACAGAACCAGTAGTAAGACCAGAACAAGCTCTAGTTGTTACTAAGATATTAGAAGCAATCTATAAGTCAGCAGAATTAGGAAAAGAAATTATATTAGATTAATAATAATGATAGAGATACGAAAGGAGTAAATAAATATGAAATTAGGAGTTTTTACACCATTACTAAACAACCAGCCTCTAGATGAAGCGCTTAGTTATTTAAACAAATTAGGCGTAACTATGGTAGAGATCGGAGCAGGAGGATATCCAGGAACATCACATGCTAATCCTGATATATTACTTAATGACGATGCAAAATTAGAAGAATTCAAAAATACTATCAAAAAACATAATATGGAAATAAGTGCACTCAGCTGTCATGGAAATCCAGTACACCCTAATAGAGAAGTAGCTAAAAAGTTCCATGAGGATTTTGAAAAAACTATATTACTAGCTGAAAAACTTGGATTAAAACAAATAAATACTTTTTCAGGTTGTCCAGGTGGTTCAAAAGAAGATAAGACACCTAACTGGGTAACATGTCCTTGGCCAGAAGATTTTACAGAAGTTCTAGATTATCAATGGAATGAAGTATTGATTCCATACTGGAAGAAAGCTGTAGCTTTCGCTAAAGAGCATGGTGTTACTATGATAGCACTTGAAATGCACCCGGGATTCTGTGTATACAATCCATATACATTATTGAAGCTTCGTAATGCAGTTGGAGAAGAGATTGGAGCTAATTTTGACCCTAGTCATCTATTCTGGCAAGGAATCAATCCAGTAGCGGCAATCAGGGAATTAAGAGATTGTATTTTCCATTTCCATGCAAAAGATACTAAGATAGACGATATTAATTGTGGTATCAATGGTGTTCTTGATACAAGACACTATTCAGATGAAATCAATCGTTCTTGGATCTTTAGATCAGTTGGATATGGTACTGATTATGCTACATGGAAAGATATAATCAGCGCACTTAGAATGGTTGGATATGATTATGCCATTAGTATAGAGCATGAAGATTCATTAATGTCAGTAAATGAAGGTTTGACAAAAGCTGTAACATTCTTAAAAGAAGTCATGACTTTTGAAAGTACAGGTGGTATGTGGTGGGCATAATTTCATAATTATGTTTCATTGCCAAGTAGCACTTGATTAATATGATAAAATAGTTTATAGTGTGATAAAAAGCAACAAAAAAATCAAACAAAAATTATATTAATGATGGAGATGAATGACAATGTTTAGAGTTGGGATTGTAGGATGTGGAAATATTTTTCCAATGCATGCATATCCTGTAAATGAACTTAGCTGTACAGAATTAGTGGCTGTTTGTGACATCAAAGAAGATAGGGCTAAGGCAAAGGCACAGGAATTAGGTTGTAAATATTATACAGATTATAAAGAAATGATTGATAAAGAAAATTTAGATGTTGTACATATTTGTACACCACACTATATGCATCCATTAATAGCTATCTATGCAGCAGAAAAAAAGGTAAGTGTATTAACTGAAAAACCAATGTCAATTAAACTAGAAGACGCTAAGAAAATGATTGATACTGCAAAAGATAATGATGTAACTCTTGGTGTAATCTTCCAAAATAGATATAATAAAGGCTCACAGCTTATTAAAAGTACTTTGGAATCAGGTGAATTAGGTAAGATAATCTCTGGAAAACTATCTGTTACTTGGGATAGATCAGATGAATATTATACTAACAGTGATTGGAAAGGGACTTGGGACAAAGAAGGCGGCGGAGTTATTATTGACCAAGCTATTCACACTATGGATTTGATGCGTTGGTTCATGGACAGCGAAATTGAATATGTTGATGCCAATATAAGCAATAGAGCGCATGAAATCATTGAAGTTGAAGATTCAGCTGAAGGTGTTATAAAATATAAAAACGGTATATTTACAGGATTCTATGCTATTAATTATTATGGTTATGATGCACCTGTAGAGATAGAGATCTACTGTGAAAATGGAATTGCCAGTATGGTAGCAGATAAGGGAATAGTTAAATTCAAAGATGGTAGAACTTTGACAGCTGATTCAGACCCTAATGAAATATTCAATTATGGAAATGTGAAAAGTTATTGGGGAGTAAGCCATGTAAAACAAATCAAGAATTACTATGATAGCCTTACTAATGGTACTGAACCAGAGATAACAGGTGAAGAAGCTTATAAGACTCAAAAAATGATTTGTGCAATTTACGATGGTGGAAAAGAGAAGAAAAGAATAAATTTCTAAATGTAAACTAATAAAATATATAATAATAAGGGGCTGTCATCTTGACGCCCCTTGAATTTATCCTATGTTCTATCTATTTTATAAATCTACACCTTTGGATAGTAATGTAGATGATGATATATACAGGATTATACTAACAATAGAACTATATATTAATGAGGTAGTAGAATAATCCATAGTTGCACCTTTGCCTATACTTACACCAGTATCTATACTACCAACTATTTTATACTGTACATAAGTTATTAGAACTTGAAGTATCAAGAAGAATAAAAAGCTAAATATTCCACCTAGTTTAACATTCGCTAATAATGTTTTCCTTATAGTTATAGCTAGATAAATAGTTAGTATTAAAGCAAACCAGCCAATAATAAATGATACAATACCTAAAATTATTTCACTAGGTGAAGGTAAAGCTGAAAAGCTTTCAAAGAAATCCATTATCATACGTGCATTACTAGCAGGGTCATTTAGATATTTAGCATATACTATTTTATAATTAAGTAGCATAAATCCGATATACATACCTAAGCCGATAGTAGCTTCTATTAAACTAATAATTAATTTTGAACCAATTATTTGATATGAATTAGTAGGTGTCAAAAATAACATATATCCGGGTTTTTTATATAAGTCCGATGAGTACATATTAATACTGTCTATAAGTAAAAATATCAGGCCTCCAAAACCAAGTAAAAATATTAAGATTACTGTAAAAACAAGGGCTATTCCGCCTTTATAAATAGTAAAAAGTATTGCTAATTCAATTAAACCAAACATAACTAGGGCGATTACAATTAATTTTGCTTTTTTAAGTGATTCATATTTCATTAATCTAAGCATTATGCGTATACCTCCTTATAAAGATCTACAATAGATTTACCTCTTTCTTCTCTTACCGTTTCAGCATCTCCCATAAGTACTAATTCACCGTTTTTGATAAAAATAACTTCGTCAAGGATTTTCTCCATTTCATCTACTAAATGACTAGATACGATAATTGTATTTTCATCATTAGAACATTTAACTATAGTATTTAATATTTTTTCTCTTGCAACCAAATCAATACCATTTAATGGTTCATCTAACATAATTAATTTAGAATCTCTAGAAAGAGTTACAGCAATTTTCATTTTTGAAGCCATTCCAGAAGATAAAGAAGATACTTTCATATCCATTTCAAGATCCATATAAGCAATTAATTCTTTGTATCTTTCCATGTTGAAATCTTTATAAAAATCTTGATAGAAATCGCCTACAGTTTTTATTTTCATATATGGATATATGAAATTCTCAGTTGACATGTAAGCAGTCTTTTGCTTAGATTTTACACCAACATTATTCCCTTCAACTAAAATATTACCAGATGAAGGATTCAACAATCCTGCTACCATTTTCATGAATGTAGTTTTACCACTACCGTTAGGACCCAAAAAACCATATATTTTACCTTGTTCTACAGTTAATGATAAATTTTTAACTGCTTTTTTTGATAAATAACCTTTTGATAGATTTTTAATTTCAAGTAACATCTATTTTTCCTCGCTTTCTTTTTTTATTATTGATATGAGCATTTCACTAGTATAACCAAGTTCCGTCATACCTTTTATGAAATCATTGATTAGTTCTTTTGCCATATCATTTCGTATATGTTCTATTTTAGATTTTGATTCTGTAACAAAAGTTCCTAAACCTCTCTTAGTAAAAGTGATTTCTTCCCTTTCCATCTCTTTATATATTCTGCCAGAAGTGTTAGGATTAATACTATATTTAATAGCTAACTCTCTTGTTGAGGGGAGTTTTTCTCCAGGTGATAGTTTCCCAGTTATAATATCTTTCTTTAGCTGATTGATTATTTGTATATAGATAGGAATACTATTATTAAAATTCACTTATCCACCTCCATAAACTTCATGCAACAACTAGTGCACTAGGTATATAGTACACTATGAAAATAGACTTGTCAACACTTATTTTTAATTCTTCCCATTTTTTTAATTTGCTTGCATAATACTTGCTGATATAAGTATATTTTCGTTTTATAAAGAGAAAAAGAAATATATCTTATAAAAAAAGGTTTATAATAGATAATAAAGAATACTATAGTATATAGAAAAATAATATTTTAATAGTTATTATAATTATCATTTTAGCTATTAATAAAAAGAGGTGATTAAATGAATATCGGTACAATCATAAAAAAAGCAGAAGAATTAAATACTATTTCAATTGATGATACTTTAGGAAAAGGTCTTAAGATCATTGAAGAGAATGACTTGCTTTCGCTACCTGTAGTAGAAGGAAAGAAGTTCATAGGTATATTATCAAGACGATATGTTTATGAAACTTATTTCAAGGAAGACGGGGGAGACAAGAAAGAATTTCTAGAAAGAAAAGTAGAGGAATTCATGAAAACAAAAGTTCCTTCTGTTGATAATCTGAATATGCTGATCGAAGAAGCTGCTGCAATGTTCTTTGCTAATAATAAATTAAGATTTATACCTGTTGTTAATGAGAATGAAGAATTATTAGGAATAATAACTAAAAAAGCTATATTAGAAAGGTTTAGATTCATATATGGCATGAATGAACCTAGACTAGTTATTTACATATATGATTTTAAAGGAAAACTTGCTAAGATAACTGATATCATTGCAAAAGCAGGTGGCAATATTAAAAATATTGTTCAAGCTGACACAGAAGTATTAGGTTTGCAAGAAATATCCCTAAGAGTTAAAGCTAATGACATACGCAAAATTGTTAAGAGTTTGAACAGTCATGGATTCGAAGTAAGAGAATTCAATGAAAATAATTATAAATAAATTAAGAGGGGCTGTGAAACAACACAGCCCCTAATATTTACTATCCTATGACAGCTTCACCAAATTTTTCACCAAATTCATAAGCTTCTTTTAATTGTTCATCTGAAGGATTGAATTTGATCTTAAGACCTTCTACAGGCATTTTAAAACGAAGTTGTTTAAAACGACCTTCCATATTAGGAACTGCTTCACCGCTCCAGCCATATGAACCAAATGCTCCAGCTAATTTTCCTTTATGGATTATTGGATTAAGGGAAGTAAGGATATCCCATATTGGTGGTAGAGCATCAGATACAATTGTAGGCGAACCAAGTAAGAGTCCTTTGGCTAGATTGATTTCTTTCATGACTTCATCTTTTTTGGTTTCTACAAGATCATAAAGTAATACATCCAGACCATCGCTTTTTTTAATACCTTCTGCAATTTTATTTGCAATCTTTTCAGTATATCCGTAAGCTGATACATAAGCTATAACAACACTTGGTGTTTCTCTTTTATCTTCAGTTGCCCATGTTTTATATAGCTTCAAGTATTTATCAAGATCTTTTCTAAGGATTGGACCATGACCAGGGCATATGATATCAATATCAATATTATTTATTTTTTTAAGTGCTTGTAGAACATAAGATTTGAAGGGACCTATGATGACATCAAAATAATATTTATAACTGTCTAAAAAATCGCCTTCTATTTCATCATTGAATAATTTTTCATCACAGTAATGACATCCAAAAGAGTCACAAGTAATTAATGTTTTTTCTTCTTTTATATAAGAGTACATTGTATCTGGCCAATGAAGAAATGGTGCCATGATGAATTCTACGGTCCTGTCACCTAATTCAAGAGTAGAACCTTCTTTAGTTACAATTGATTTAAATGATTTATTGGTAATTTCTTTCAAGAATTTTATAGCCATTGCTGTTCCTACTATTGTTACATCAGGATTCATTTCCAAAATCTTAGAGATAGAACCAACATGATCTGGTTCTGTATGATTAACAACAATATAATCTATTTCATCTATTGATGAAACCTCATTCAATCTTTCTAAAAACTCATCAAAGAATTTCACTTTTACAGTCTCAAATAATGCTGTTTTATTGGAGCCTTTCACTAAATACGAATTATATGTAGTACCATATTCTGTATACATTACTACGTCAAATAAACGTATATCATAATCAAGAGCTCCAACCCAGTAAATTCCATTGTTTATTTCTTTAGCTTTATTCATAATAATCTCCTTTCACCCTATTTTATATAGTTATAGTATTTTTCCTTTTACAGAAGTTATACTTTTAATTTAAAAGTTTAATAAGAAAGTCATATTTTCTAGTTACTAATAGTTAGTTGATAATTAGTATTACTTAGTAGTAGATTAACACAGCTTTTTATTAAAGTCAATATAAGTATAACATTAATAACCATATAATAAGTATAATTAATTTTTGTAGTATAATATGAGAATTCAATTTAATATATTAAACTAAAATATCTATACACCCATTTTAATAAGTTCAACATATCATTGATTTTATGAGCTTATTAGAGCTAAAAGATTGCTGTTTCTATATCAATTATTTAATTCATCTGATATAGATGAATTAAATAAAATGATAACAAGTTATAAAAGTAGGTTGAAAATTATCTTTGTCCATAATGAATATTATGTTATAATGAATTAATTAAGAAACGCTTAACGTATCTTATCTTAATAACATAGCGGAGGATAAAGTAATGAATAAGAAGGGATTAAGTAAATTAAAGATTGACATAAAACCTACACAAATTCTTGTGTTAGGATTTTTATTTCTAATAATTGTCGGTGCAATATTATTGAATTTACCTATAGCTACTAATAATGGAGGAAGTATCGGATTCATAGATGCTTTATTTACATCTACTTCTGCAGTATGCGTAACAGGACTTGTTGTTGTTAATACTCTGGAATATTGGAGTATGTTTGGTAAGATTGTAATTATAGTATTAATCCAAATCGGTGGACTTGGATTTATGACTTTTGCAACAACTTTCTTTATAATCATGGGAAGAAAAATAAGATTGAAAGAAAGACTTATCATACAAGAAGCATTAAATCAATACACTTTATCTGGTATGGTAAGATTAACTAAGAATGTATTACTAGGGACTCTATTAATAGAAGGAATTGGAGCTGTGCTTTTATCTATAAGATTTGTTCCCAAAGATGGAGCGTATGGTATATTTAAAGCAATTTTCCATTCTATTTCAGCGTTTTGTAATGCAGGATTTGATATTGTAGGTGATAGTAGTTTGAGTCCTTTTGTTGGTGATATCATTATTAATATAACTATAATGTTACTAATAATATTAGGTGGACTTGGATTTACTGTTTGGATTGATATACTTAGAGTAGTGAAAGAGAAGTTTAATAATAAGTGGAATCTAAAAAGAACATTTAGAAAATTTACTTTGCACACTAAAATAGTATTAGTTTTAACATTATCATTAATAGTGATGGGATTTGTGTTCTTCTTTATATTAGAAACTACTAATCCTGATACCCTTGGTAATTTATCTATGAAAGATAAAATATTAGGTTCGCTTTTCCAAGCAGTTACACCAAGGACGGCAGGATTTAATACCATGCCTCTAGGGAATATGACTCATGGTTCAAAGTTCATGACAATAATCTTAATGTTTATTGGTGGTTCGCCAGCAGGTACAGCAGGTGGTGTGAAAACAGTAACTATGGGTGTCATTATACTGACTGTTATATCAGGCATTAGAGGTAAAGAGAGAACAGAAGCATTTGAGAGAACTATACCTGAAGATATAATAAAAAGAGCATTAGCTGTTATAACTATAGGTATCGCTGTTGTTATCACCGTAACTATGATATTATCAGTTACAGAAACAGGAAGCTTTATGGATATACTATTTGAATCTGTGTCAGCTTTTGCAACAGTTGGATTGACTCTAGGAATTACAGGGAGTTTAACGACTATTGGAAAGATTGTTATCTGCATTACTATGTTTATTGGTAGACTTGGTCCATTAACAATGGCGGTAGCTCTTTCAATGAGAGCTAGATCAAAAGCCAGTATGAAAAAACCAGATGAAAAAGTAATGGTAGGATAAATGATTATATAGATGTTTATGGTTAATATATATATTGAAAGGAAGGTAAATGGTAATGGGTAAAAAAAGAGATTTTGTGGTATTTGGATTAGGAAAATTCGGACAAAGTGTTGCACAAACACTCAGTAAGAATGGTTGTGATGTCCTTGCGATTGATAAAAACGAAGCAATTATACAAGATATAGCATCTTCGGTAACCCACGCTGTACAGGCAGATGTTACAGATCAAGATGCATTAAGTGCTCTAGGGGTTAGGAATTTTGATGCTGCTATAATTGCTATATCAAATGATATGCAGTCAAGTATTATGGCGACTATATTAGTAAAAGAATTAGGAGTTCCATATGTACTTGCAAAAGCACAAAATGATATCCATAAGAAAGTTCTTGAAAAAGTTGGTGCAGACAAAGTTGTTTTCCCAGAAAGAGAAATAGGTGTTAGAATAGCTAATAACCTAATCTCAGAAAACTTTGTGGATTATATTGAATTATCAGAAGACTATAGTATTGTGGAGGTCTCTATACTAGATGAATGGATAGGTAAGAGTTTGAAAGAACTAGACATGAGAGCTAAATTTGGTATGAATGTCATGGCTATTAGACAGGGCGCTAATATCAGTATCACACCAGGTCCTGATGTAACCCTAAAAGATGGGGATATACTAGTTGTAATTGGTAGCAATAATGATCTGAAAAAGATTAATATAATAAAATAGTAGGAATGAAGTATATGATTACAAGTATGCAGAATACGAAAGTGAAAAAAATAATACAGTTACTTAATAAGTCCAAGGCAAGAAAAAAAGAAGGATTATTTATTGTTGAAGGCAAAAAAATAATTAGTGAGATAGAAAAGAGTCGTATCAGTGAAATTTTTGTTACTGACAAATACTATGAAAAAGAACGTATGTATGTAGATAAATTGATCGAGGAAAAAATAAAAGTTGAGATTGTTAACGAGTCTATTATGAAACATATATCTGATTCTGTAACACCTCAAGGAATACTTGGCATCATTAAGATAGTTCCTATGGAATTAAATATTTTGATGGATGAAAAGCCGCTTATCATCATATTAGAGAATATACAAGACCCAGGGAATCTTGGAACTATTATTAGAACAGCAGACGCAGTAAAAGCAAGTGGTATCATTATATCAAAAGGTTCTGTTGACGTATATAATCCAAAAGTCATAAGAGCCACTATGGGTTCT
Organism: Vallitalea sediminicola; assembly: GCF_054408565.1. Taxonomy (NCBI): domain Bacteria; kingdom Bacillati; phylum Bacillota; class Clostridia; order Lachnospirales; family Vallitaleaceae; genus Vallitalea; species Vallitalea sediminicola. Next base: position 44,963 of record NZ_BTPT01000026.1, on the reverse strand, counting down.
ATATTTAGAGTACCTGTTATTGCAGAGAGTAATTTGATAGAAGACATCAATACTCTTAGAAACAATAATATAGAGATACTAGCGTCTCATCTACAAGGTAGTCTTAATATATATGATTGTGATTTGACCAATGGTGTTGGTATATTGATTGGTAATGAAGGTAATGGCTTAACAGAGGGTATTACTAAACTTGCTCATAAAAACATTAAAATTCCAATGATAGGAAAGTCAGAATCTTTGAATGCAGGAGTTGCTACAAGTATAATAGCATATGAAGTATTAAGACAAAGAAATTACATTTAATGATAGATTAATAAGGATTTGAATATAATTATAATAAGAAATTGTAAAGAATTTGAAAATAACTCTTTTCAACTTCTTTTTTTTATGTTATTATGTATTTGATAATGAATGTCATTATCAAAATGGAGGTGTCTTTATGAGAACTTGTATAAATAACAAAGAATGTATACTTAATCATGTGTGTAATGATTATGAAAAGCGATTAGTGAAAACCATAAGTCCGGTAATAAATGGAATAAAGCCAGCAGAAATAATAAGCCTACCGAAAAAAGAAGAAGATGTTAAAGGTAAATTAAAATTATTAACTAACATGTATACCAGATGTAGTAAAATAAAAGGTGAAATCATTAATTACTCTAGTAAGAGTATTAAAGTATTTATCTATAATGAATATGCTCTAAAGAATATATTACATAAAAGAAATATAATAAATTTTCTAGCAACATGCGGGTATAGTCCTAGTTATTCTTTCAATGATTACTTAAATAAACTGTTTGCAAAAATAAGTATGGGACAGATACCTGATGAAATAGGTATATTTCTAGGGTATCCGCTAAAAGATGTAATGGGATTCATGGGAGTTGTTAATTTGCCTTTGACAAAAGTTAATTATTGGAGAATTTATGGTGATGCAAATATATCAGATAAACTATATGATAATATCCAAAAAGTAAAACATCATACAGAAAAACTACTTACACATAAGACACCTCAACAAGTTTTTGAATTACTAATAAGTTAATATGGAGGTCAATATAATGGATAAAGCATTAATTATTTATTGGAGTGGTACAGGTAACACAGAGGCAATGGCTAATGCTATTGCAAAAGGTATAGAATCAGAAGGTAAAGAAGTTCAGATCGTACCTGTTGATTCAGCTAACAAAGACATGGTGAAAGAAGCAACACATGTAGCTCTTGGATGCTCAGCTATGGGAGCAGAGGTATTGGAAGAAGATGAGATGGAGCCATTTGTTGAAAGTTTAGAAGATATTGATTGGTCAAATAAAAAATTAGCCCTATTCGGTTCTTATGACTGGGGAGACGGTGAATGGATGAGAAACTGGCAGGAAAGAATGGAATCATGTGGTGCCACTTTAATTAAGGATGGTCTTACAGTTAATCTAGATCCACAAGGGGAAGAATTAGAAAATTGTATTGATTTAGGTAAATCACTGGCAACTGCATAATTCTATAATTATAAAAGGAGCAATTATTACATTTATAGAAATGAAATAAGCTCCTTTTTATAATATTTTAATATAACATGTACACAATTAATATTTGAATACCGATCGTAGGTAATATTTCCCTATACTACCTATGCGACTGTTAGCCTAGATCTAACTATATTTCTCCAATTTTCTCTCAACATCTTTACGTGTAACAGTATTAAGAGCATTAATATTACAAGAAGCAGTTTTCTTGAAGTATTTTCTAGCTTCTTCAATATCATTTTTCTTTTCAAATATTAATCCCATATAATAGTTACTATCAGCCATATTAGGATTAATCTCTAATGCAGACTTTAGATATTTGATTGCTTCACCGTAATCGTTTAATTCATAATATATCTGTCCAAGATTATCAAGTGCAGGAGCATGTGTTGCATTTAACATTAAAGCTTTTTTACTATTTTCAATAGCTTTATCATAATCTTTTTTAAGTAAATACAAAAATCCTAGAGTCGTATAATCCTGAGCATATACATATGAATTAGTTGTTATGATATATTCTTTGGTTTGCTCATTATCATCTATTGATTCTTCTAGTTCTTTTGGTTCATCTTCATCTGTGTCTGTTGCTTTTTCAAAGTCTTTGAATACTTTTTCATACATATTGATGGCTTCATCAATATTACCAAGCTTCCAATGACATATGGCAATATTACATTTTATAATTTTATCTGCAAGAAACTGAGGTTTAAGGCTAAGGGACTTATTAAAAATTTCAATAGCTCCATTGATGTTGTCTTTTTTAAGTAGAACCAATCCATATGAAGTTATGATACTAATATTATTGGTATGTAGTTTATATGCTAACCTATAATATTTATATGCTTTTTCATCATTTTTAAACGCCGCTTGAACTAATATTCCTATAAAACCTATTGTAGTACCTAAGAAGAGAAGAATTGTTAAAAGTATAAAACCAGCATAAAAGAGTAATAATGTACTTAATGGCATATGTTTTATAACTATAACAAAGATGTAACAAACTATAAAATAAACTATTGCAACTAATTTCCATTTTTTTCCTAAAAATTCCATGCTTTTTCATCTCCTATACATAGCTATTTATAAATGATACTACATTAATATAAGGTTTTCAACATTAATAATATTTATTTATAAAAATTACCATGTAAATGTCAATAAATATAAACGAAAACATAATTATAAATTAAACAGTTTTTAATTAAAAATTAATATATATATATTACAATTATTATTATCATATAAAATAACCTCAAAAATTATCAAAAAGTTAAGTTTTAACTTATAAAAACTATATCTATGATAATAAATCAATCCAATAGTAGCACAAAAATAATAAAGTTGCATTATGTAAGTTTTTTTTGTAAAATATAATAAGGTAGAATCATAATAGCTAGCATAAATATATTAACATAAGATTATGATAGAACATATCAAACTCTTTACTAAAAGGAGGAAGTAAGATATGCCAGAACCATATTTAATTTGGCTTGGAGTATTAATTATATGTATAGTACTTGAAGCTGCTACACTTGGATTAACAACAATTTGGTTTGCATTCGGAGCTTTGGCTTCACTACTAGTATCTTTATTTGGTGCAGGAATTATTATTCAAGTATTAATTTTCATCATTGTTTCCATATGCCTATTGTATTTTACAAGACCAATAGCATTGAAAGTACTTAAGATTGGTCATGTAAAAACTAATTATGAATCAATAATAGGTAAAGAGGGAATAGTTATAGAAGATATTGACAATCTTTCTGCAAAAGGTCAAGTAAAAGTTGACGGACAAATATGGAGTTGCCGTTCTTTTTACGGTAGTTCAATAGAAAAAGGTATGAAAGTAAAAGTTAACGAAGTAAAAGGTGTTAAATTAATTGTTGAGAAAGTCAAATAAAAATTTGTATAATTTATGAGGAGGAATTCAGTATGGAATATGTAGGAATTGGAATTATTGCTATTATAGTTATTCTAATTATAACTAGTATCAAGGTGGTACCACAGGCACATTCTTATGTAATTGAAAGACTTGGTGCATTCCAAACGGCATGGTCAGTGGGATTACATATTAAAATACCACTAATTGATAAAGTAGCAAGAAAAGTATCATTAAAAGAACAAGTTTTGGACTTTCCACCACAACCAGTTATTACAAAAGATAATGTTACTATGAGAATAGATACAGTTGTATATTACCAGATAACTGACCCGAAAGCTTATGCATATGGTATAGTCAATCCATTATCAGCAATTGAAAACTTGACAGCAACAACACTTAGAAATATAATTGGTGATTTGGAACTTGATGAAACATTAACATCTAGAGAACTTATCAATACAAAAATGAGAAGTATTCTTGATGAAGCAACAGATCCTTGGGGAATAAAAGTTAATCGTGTTGAACTTAAGAACATCATACCACCTGCTGAGATTCAAGATGCAATGGAGCGTCAGATGAAAGCGGAAAGAGGTAGAAGAGAAGCTATCCTTCGTGCAGAAGGTGAGAAGAAATCAGCTGTCTTAGTAGCAGAAGGTAGAAAAGAATCAGCAATACTTGATGCGGAAGCGCAAAAAGCAGCAGCAATCCTTCGTGCAGAAGCTACAAAAGAAGCAGCCATAAAAGAAGCAGAAGGTGAAGCACAAGCTATCTTAACAGTTCAGACAGCTACAGCAGAAGGTATTATCAAGATTAATGAATCACATCCTTCAAGAGAAGTAATATCAATAAAAAGCCTAGAAGCATTTGCTAAGGCAGCTGATGGAAAAGCAACTAAGATAATTATTCCATCAGAGATTCAAGGATTAGCTGGTTTAGCTAAATCCGTTGTAGAAATTGCAAAAGATGATAAAGTTGACTAAGATATATACTATTTAACTTAGTAGATACATTTAAATTATGTCAAAATTTTAATATAAGTTAAATAATATAATGGGCTAGCTTATTAAGAGGATAATTTTATGGTTAGCCCATATAAAATGTATAATTTTAGTGTGTCAAATAAGGGAGAAATATTGAATGAAAGAATTGAAAAAAATATCGTATAAAGATTTTATTATGTTAGCTATATTATTAACAAAAATAACTTGTTTTTATTTGTTAATAGGATTCAACAAATCTAGTATTATTATAGGGAGTATAACATTTTTATTTTTTGTAGTAATTTTTATTTCATATTTATTTAGTAATAGTAAACATTGCAATAGATCATTTTTAATTGTATACTCTTTACTTACATTATTGATGTTTGCAGATTGTTTATATTACAGCTATTTTAATCAATTACCATCAGTTAATCAGGTGGCACAGATGAATAATTTAATTGTAGTAGATGAAAGCATCAAATTTACTACACCACCAATAAGTATTCTATTATTTCTTGATATACCTATATACTATATCTATTTTAAAAAGAAAAGAGAACAAATAACAGGTAATGATGCTATAAAGTTCAAACCATATAAGAAAGTTCTTACATCACTATTATTAGGCTTGATGTTATTAATGTCATGGAATCCAATGAATGCAGATGCTATAAAAGCAGTTAGTAATACGGAATTCTTAACATATCATATAAATGATATATACACTAAAGTATTTGGCTATAAAGATAATCAAGTTAAGTCAAATGAAACTGTTGACAAAGTTCTTAACGAATTAGAAGAAAATAGATCATTAGATAATAAATATATTGGAATTGCAAAAGACAAGAACTTAATCGTTATTCAAGTTGAATCATTACAGGATTTCCCAATCAATGCTTATTATGAAGGTCAGGAGCTGACACCTAATCTTAATAAACTAATTAAAGGAGATTCATTATACTTTGAAAACTACTACCAGAATATTGGAAGAGGAAATACATCGGATGCAGAATTTTCAACACAAAATTCGATCTATCCAGTAATTGATGGAGAATGTTATAGATTATATCAGGATAACACATTTTATGGTCTACCATGGATTATGAGAGATCAGGGATATAGTACTAAGGTATTTCATGGTTACGAAGCAAGCTTTTGGAATAGAGAAGCTGCATATCCTAACCAAGGATTTGAAGATTATATAAGTCTTGAAGATATGGAACTTGATGAGAAGATTGGCTTTGGTCTATCTGATGTTAGTATGTTTGAACAAGCGGCAGAACATATTGAAAAAATGGAAAAACCATTCTATTCTTTCTTGATAACATTATCATGTCACCATCCATATTTACTACCTGAAAAATATAATACCATTCAGTTGAATGAATATGATGAAGGAACAGTATTTGGTAACTATTTACAAGGCGTACATTACTCAGATATGGCTATTGGAAAATTCTTAGATACATTAAAAGAAAAAGGATTGTATGATGATACAATCATAGCTATATACGGTGACCATCATGGACTTAATTGCAAGGACGCAAGTAACTACGAATGTATGACTAGATATCTAGGCAAGGAATACGACTATAATGAAATGCTTAATATTCCTTTGATTATTAACATACCGGGTTCAGGTGTTAATGAAACTATCTCTACAGTAGGAGGGCAAGTTGATTTCTTACCAACTATAGCTAATCTATTAGGCGTAAAGATAAAGAATGAATATATACTAGGACAAGACATTGTTAATGCCAAAAAAGGGTACGTTGCTTCTGTGACATATATGTTAAGAGGATCTTTTATAGCAGATGATGTTATATTTGAAATGTCAAGAGAAGCACTATTTAGTACCAGCAAAGCAAAAGATTTAATGACTAATGATGAAATTAAGGATAATACAAGTTTAGAGACTTACTATAATAAAGCATTACAATTATTGGATACATCTAAGTACATACTTGAGAATAATCTAATAAAAAGATGATAATAATTCATAGCACAAACTTATATGCATCTAAATTATAAGAAAAAAGTAGTTCTAATTACTAAACTGACTTTTAGCTTGAATTAATTTAGGGGGATAATTATGAAGAAAACAATAGTAATAGTATCAGCATCTACAGGTTATGGACATAATCAAGTAGCTGGTGCATTAAAATTAGAATTTGAAGAAAAAGGATATGAGGCTATAATTGTTGAGCCATTAAAAGAAGTAAGTAAATCATTAGATATATTGGTATCAGATGGTTATAAGATACTTGCAACTTTAATGCCCAAGATGTATGGAACCATATACAAGATCAGTAACAATGAGACTATGAATAAACCTGTTGCTAAGATATTCATAAAAGCATTGAGAGATAAAATAGAAGAAATAGTTGATTTTGAAAATGCGAGGATGATAATAAGTACGCACCCTTTATTGGTAGATGTAATCTCTTCACTAAAAGGTGATGGTATTATTGATATACCATTTTTATCCATAGTAACTGATTTTCTTCCGCATCAAAGCTATATAAGTGATAATGTAGATGCTTATCTCGTAGGTAGCAGTTATACTAAAAATGGTATAGTAGCTAGAGGAATATCTCCAGATAAAGTTTATAGCTACGGTATACCTATTAAGAGGATTTTTAGAGAAGATGTTATAACTGAGAAAAAAGAAGACATATTTACCATCTTATTAATGGGTGGAAGTATGGGAGTAAGCTCTATTAAGAAGGCACTGAAAAATCTGCTTAATATCGAGGATAAGCTTAAGATAATTGTTGTCTGTGGTAATAACGATACTCTAAAAAACTCAATAGATGAAAAATATAGTGAGTATATTCCTAATAAGTATATAGAGATACTTGGATTTACTGATAAGATACCTGAACTTATGGAGTTATCAGATGTAATTATAACTAAGCCAGGTGGTCTTACAGTAACAGAGGCTCTTACTAAGAATATACCTATGATTATACCTTATTTCATTCCAGGTCAAGAAGAAGAAAATGCAGAGGTTCTTGTTAATGCTGGAGCAGCGATAAAAGTAGATAGTGTTAAAGAATTAGACGAAGTCGTAGGAGTTTTGATGAATGACCCTAGTAAAATAAAATGGTTAAAACAAAATATGAAAGAAATGTCCAAGGATCATTCAATAGATAAAACCATTAATCTATGTCTAGAATTAATGGAAGAATATAAACCCTTTACGGAGATAATAAAAGATGCAAACTAAGTGTGATATTCTGATTCTTACTGCTAATTTTGGAAGTGGACATAAATCTGTTTCAAATGCAATCAAAAGTTATATAAATGATGTAGATAGGGATGTAAATATTCAAATTGTTGATATGTACCAGATTATTAGACCAAACCTTTATAAGTATATTTATAAAGGTTTTGGGCTGCTAATCAAGTATGGTACCCCTATATATAACTTGGATTATTATAAAAAGAATAATAACGATAACTTTGGTAAGTTGCACTCTTGCTATAAATCTAGTTCAAAAAGATTAGCTAGGTATTTGGAAGATGTGCAACCTTCCATTGTTATATCTACTTTTCCTACATGTTCTGCATATATAACCAAATACAAAAATGATGAAAACGTTAGTATACCATTGATAACATGTATAACTGACATTGTAAAAGGTTCAGAATGGCTACATGAAGGAAATGATATGTATTTGGTTGCTACAGATAGTGTAAAAAAGAGTTTAGTTGATAGAGGAATAAGAGAAGACTCAGTAATAACAACAGGTATTCCTATTCGCCAAGAATTTTTAGAAGATAAAAACATACAGAATCTAAAAAAAGAATATAAAATATTACAAGATGATTTTGTTGTACTAATGATGGGTGGAGGCTTAGGTCTTATACCAAAAGAAGTTTCTTTTTATAATTGGATTGCTTCTAATAAGCAAATAAAACTATATATCATTACTGGAAATAACACAGATCTATACAACCAAATAAGTAAGTATAATGAATATGACAATATTAATATTCTGAAATATACTAATAAAGTGGCTGATATAATGGCTGTAACTGATCTGTTAATAACAAAACCGGGAGGGATTACTTTGTTTGAATCAATAGCAAGTAATTTGCCATTTATTATATATAAACCAGTTTTGGGACAAGAACTAGAAAATTGCCGTTATATAGAAGAAAAAGAACTAGGATATGTTGTTTACAATGATAAGGAATTAATAGATAAAATAAGTTTAGTCATGAATAATGAAAATATTAGATATAAAATGCTTAGAAGTATAGAAAAAGAAAAAAAGAATATTGATATGCAGTCATTGACAAATAATATTATGGCTGTTTATAATAAGCATTTACTAAGGTAAGGTGATTTTACTATGATAGCATTATATATTTTCCCAGCATTATTACTTGTATTCATATTTTATATGGTTATACCTAATTACATTGCAAGAAATAGATCAAAAGAAGTAATAAAAACTATTAGTGAAGGTACTAAAAAAACTATAGCTTTGACGTTTGATGATGGTCCTGATCCACTATATACAAATAGGTTACTCGATATACTTAAAAAGTACAATGTAAAAGCAACATTTTTTTTAGTGGCAGATAAAGCAGAACAAAATAAAGAGATAGTAGAGCGAATGACAGAAGAAAACCATGGAATAGGTATGCATACATTGTATCATAAATCTGCATGGTTAAGTTTACCTCATGAAACAATAAATGAATTTAAAAAAGGCTTAGCAATATTTGATGGGCTAGGACTTGATATTACATATTATAGACCACCATGGGGAACATTTAATGCACTAACTCTAAAAAATGCCATAAAGAATAATCTTAAAATAATTCTATGGACTGTAGAGGCTTATGATTGGAGAAAAAACAATTCATCATCCAATATAGAAAAAATTCTACTTGATAGAATCAAGGATAAGGATATCATTGTTTTACATGATAGTGGAGGTGCCAAGGGTGCTCCAAATAATACACTTGGTGCATTAGAATCTACCATACCGAAGTTGTTAGATTCAGGATTTGATTTCATTACAATTGATGAAATGATTAAAGGTTAAGTTGGTTATAATAATCTGTATAGGAGAAAACGATGAAAAAATTATTAAAAAAGTTTTTTACTTTCATGAATAAAAGATATATAAAAACCCATAATTTGATTTTTATACCTGGTTCAGAATATGACTACGTCTATATGGATGTTCTAAAACATAAAGGGAAAGAAGTAAGATTATCTGATGGTACGGTTATCAATAAAGGAGATACAGTAGCCGAGATACACATTAATAACGATACAATTAAAGAGGTTCCTGTTACAAAGGTCATAAGAGTATTTCAAGCTGAAGTAGTGGCAATGGCAAAACTACTTAAGAATAATGAAGAATATAAAGATATAAAAGCAGTATTTGGAAGAACTGTTTTGTATCCTTTAACTAAAAGATTAGGTTTTGAAGTATTTGAAATGAAAAATGGTTACATGAAGAAATTTTTAAAAGTATGGGATAATTTGATTAAAGTTGTATTTTCTTCAACTGAAAAGGATAAAGTCAAATTTAGAGAACCAAGAGAAGTATGGATGTCTAAAGAGGCTATTATTAAGAATTTGGGAGAAAAATAATTATGAAGAAAAAGATAATAGGAATTATTATAGTAGTAGTATTTACTGTAATAACGCTATATCTACTAGCCAATAGTAAAGAAATAGCTGAGTTTCCTGAACTAATAAAAAGATTAGACATGAAATTTTTGTATATAGCAATAGGATTAATGTTATTATATCTAGTAATTAATTCGACAATAATATATATAATAGGTAAAGAAATAAGTAAAGAGATGACATTTTTGAAATCAGTATATCTATCATTTGTGGGACAATACTATAGTCTAATTACTCCTTTTGCAGCGGGTGGACAACCTGCGCAAATAATAGCGATGAAGACGAGATATAATATCCCTATTTCTGTAGGTACAACGATTACGGTTAAAAAGTTCTTGATATTTCAAGTTGTAGTTTCTCTTTATGCAATTAGTATGTTTTTTACTAAGATCCATTTTATAATGAATAAATATAGCGGTATCATAGTCTTTATAGTCATCGGTCTTAGTGTTAATCTTATTGGTGGAGTACTAATTATTTTACTATCTTATTCTAAGACGGTAGTTGTTAAGATACTTGATGTTATAATAATAATTGCTAATAAATTTCATCTAGGAAAGCGTATCAAGAGAGATTTAATAATTGAACATATAGACGATTACGTAAAGAACATTGAAGAGATAAAGAATAATAAGAAAACCATGCTATCATTAATTGTCATGACTTTCATACAATTGACTATTTATTTTTCTATAACTTATTTTGTATATTTATCATTAGGATCAACAGGTGCTAATTATATTGATATATTAGGTATACAAACTATTGTGTATGTAGTAGTCAGTTTTATACCTACACCAGGAGGCGCTGGTGCATCAGAAGGAAGTTTTTACTTGTTGTTCAAAGTATTCTTCTCAAGAGATGTACTATTATATGCTATGGCACTCTGGAGAATCATTACCTACTACGGAAATATGATTTTTAGTGGATTAGTATTGCTGTTAGTAAGAATCTTCGGATACTTCAAGAAGAAAAAGAAATATGCTTAGAGGGTGAATGAATGGATCTAAGATTAGACATAAACAAGGAATACGGAGTTGTTCTAGAAGGTGGGGGAGCCAAGGGTGCTTATCAAATAGGTGTCTTAAGAGCATTAAAAGAATTAGATATTAATATAAAAGCGGTGGTAGGAACATCTGTAGGAGCTCTCAATGGTGTTTTCATTGCTCAAGATAACCTAGACAAAGCAGTTGAACTTTGGCAGAATATTAAATACTCACATGTCATTGACGTTGAAGATGATATATTAGAAAGAATAACTAGACTAGATTTCAAAGAGCTAGATTTCAAGAGAATTTTTAATAAAGTCATGCAAGTTATAATGGATAGAGGCGTGGATGTAACTCCTTTAAAACAAATGATTGCAGAAGCGGTTGATGAAGAAAAAGTAAGAAATTCAGATATAGAATTTGGTTTAGTCACCATATCTTTATCTGATAGAAAGCCTTTGGAACTATTTATTGAGGATATTGAAGAAGGAAAACTAAATGATTTCTTATTAGCTAGTTCTTATTTACCTGTTTTCAAAAGTGAAAAACTAAATGGTACAAGATATCTAGATGGAGGATTTTATAATAATTCGCCTATGAGTATGCTGATAGATAGAGGCTATAAGAATTTAATCGTCATTAAAATAAAAGGTATAGGATTTGATAAAAAGTCAGACCTTAGAGATATTAATGTGTTTGAAATAGCCCCGTCCGAGAATCTAGGTGGTATACTAGAATTTGATACTAACAAATCGAATTATAATCTTAATCTAGGTTATTATGATGCTATTAGAAGGATTAAAGGATTAAGAGGAAGACATTACTATATTGATACAGACAAAGAAGAAGAATATTTTATTAGTACACTTATACAAATAGATAATGAGAATAAAGCTAAATACTGTAGCGCTAGTAATCTTAAGAATAAATCGGTGAATCGTGCAATTCTAGAAGATGCAATTCCTAGATTAGCAAAAAAATTAGGTATTAGAGATAGTTGGGATTACGGAGATTTTTTTATTGAATTACTGGAGTATTTTGGTAAGAAATTAAAGGTTGAAAGATTTAGAGTATATACTTTTGAACAATTCTTTACATTAATCAAAAATAGATTGAGGAGAACTAGATTAGAGATTGAAGAGGATGAAAAAATGTTTAAAAACTTATTAGAGGAGTTGGTTCTTATTTCATAAGTCCAACTCCTCTTAAATGATTTCAATGAATTTATAAACTATAAAAGGATCAAATTGTTTACCTGCACATCGTTTTAACTCTTGTATAGCATCTTCTTTGGAGATTGCTTCTTTATATGGTTTATCAATAATCATTGCTGTATAACTTTCCACAATAGAGAATATACGGCATTCCAACGGTATGTTATCGCCCTTAATGTTAAGGGGATATCCCTCGCCATTCCACCATTCATGATGCTTCAATATTAAATCAGCAATATGAAAAAGGTTAGGTATGGACAACGAAATTTTATATCCGACTTCACTATGTCTCTTGATGATGTTAAGTTCTTCTGTTGTTAAAGGTTCGGTTTTATATAAAATATTATTTGGGATGCTTACTTGACCTAGATCATGGAAGTTAACAAATAATTTTAGATTATCGATGTTATGTTCGGGATAATTTACAGCTTTAGCTAGTTTAACAACATGATCTAGTAAAAACTGTTTGGTATCTTCATTTTTATATTCTTTGCTGGATAATGATTTTATCAGACCTTGAACAATATTATTTCTGTTTTTTATACCCTGTAATAATTTTTCGTGATACATATTGTTGTCTGCTGCAATAAATATGGTTTCCATATCTGTATCTACAGTTTCTTTTAGACTGTATCCAATCGAAAAGCTAAGAGGCAGTTTTGGATTAGATAAATTATATTTGTCTAATCGTTCAAGGAGTGTTGCTTTATATTTCTCAAGTAAAGATTTACTACAATTTGGAAAGAAAATAGCAAACTCATCGCCGCCGATTCTACAGGCTTCTTCATAGCTACTGAGAGGGAATTTGATAATATTAGCGGATTCTTTTATTATAGTATCACCGAATGAATGACCAAGGGTATCATTAACCAGTTTTAGACTGTTAAGGTCGCATATGACCAATCCCATTGGCAAAAATGCAGGGTCATTATAATATTCTAATTTATTTTCAAAATAGGCTCTATTAAAGAGACCTGTAAGCGGATCATAAATGTTTAGATACTCCAATTTATTTTCTATAGAAATTTTTTCGGAGATATCTCTAGCAAGACACATAACATGTTCATCAATGTCTGGATAAATTCTAATTATAAAATAATAATTTTTTTCATGAAGTAAAATATTTGATTTGAAAGAACTAGGGTTTTTAGTGGATAAAACTTTATCTAAAGTTGTTTTTATCTGTTGTGCAGTATCAATAGGAAGTACCTCGAAAATATTTTTAGTAATTATTTTATGAGGATTAATGTCAATGTCTTTGGTTAATCCGCAGTTAAAATACGTGATATCACCTTTTTTATTGAGCCGCATTAATACATCAGGAGTATTATTAACAAGTATATCGTATTTAAGTTTCGAAATTTCTAATTGTTGTTTGAGATTTTTTTCAGTGGTTATATTTTTTAGAGTTACCATTAAATAAGTATTATTAGAAAGAGTATTAAAAGTAATATTGTATGTAGAGATTTTGTTATTAGAATATGTGAATTTATAATCATAATCATCAATTTTTTTAATAGTTGTAATATTTTTATGTTGAAATAATAACGAGATATCTTTGATATTATAATCTTCTTTATGTAAGTTAAGTGCTCGTTTGGCTTCATTGTTCATAAACAGTATATAATTGGAACTGTTCATAATCATTACTCCATAATCTATTTGCTGAATCATTTCTATTAACATAGTATTGTCAAAAAAACTATCATCAGGTTTCTTAAAGGTGTTGTCGGTATTTAATTTTTGGACGTGAGATAATATAAAAGATATAAATTCATTTATATTTTCGGTATTCATAATAAAGTCCCCTTAAGATATATATTATAGATAAAATGTTTTTTAACCCATAAAAAACATTATAAATCCATTATAGCATATAATAAAGAAAAATAAATATAAATTACAGAACTTGTAAAGCAAAATAATATGTTATAATGAATAACAAATAATGTGCTATTGCAATAAAATATAATATATAAGATGAATTAAATAATTGCTATGGAGCCAGCAATTATTGGATTCTATTTAACTTATAAAATAAAGAAAGTATATTGAACTTATTGAAATGGGTGTATAGATGTTTAAGTTCAATATATATAGATATTTGGTTTAACAATTGGAGATAATATCTATAATGAAGTTATTTAACATTTTAATATCATAAGATATAATTAGTAAATATATATTTTGAAAGGGATGTAAGTAGTATGGTAGAAAATACATTTGATAATCCTTTATATTTTGAAAATAGAGAACTAAGTTGGTTAGAATTTAATCAAAGAGTACTCGATGAAGCTAAAAATTCAGATAATCCATTATTTGAGAGATTGAAATTCATGTCTATAGTCGGTTCTAATTTAGATGAATTCATTATGGTAAGAGTGGCTTCGCTAAAGGAGCAATTAAATGTTGGACTCAATAAACCTGATATTGCAGGTCTCACACAAAAACACCAGTTAAAAAAGATTTCTGCGAGAACTCACAGGTTGGTTGATGAACAGTACAGTCATTACAAAAGATCGATAGTTCCTCTTCTAAAAACGAAAGGTATAAATCTTATACATACAAAAGATTTAAACGAAAAGCAGAAGAATTATTTAGAAGAATATTTTACAGAGGTGATTTATCCTGTACTTACACCTTTGGCAGTTGATTCAAGCAGACCATTTCCATTGATACTTAATAAAAGTTTGAATTTGGCTATTCTTATAAAGCGAAATGGAGAAGAAGTATTTGCAACCGTTCAGGTACCAGCTATGTTATCAAGGTTCATAGAAATACCTAATAATGGTGATAAACATACTGATTTCATACTCTTAGAAGATGTAATGAAATTATTTATGCAACGTTTATTTGTAGGTTTCAAGGTAATATGCACTTACCCATATAGAATCACTAGAGATGCAGATCTTACAATAGATGAAGAGGATACGCAAGATTTATTGATAGAAATTGAAAAATCTGTTAAGAAGAGAAAATGGGGAGAAGCTATAAGATTAGAAGTAGCTTATGACATGGATGAAAGACTAGTGAATATTCTAAAAGAATCTCTCTCAATCAATAACAAAGATATATACTATATTAACGGTCCACTGGATCTAACATTTTTAATGAAATTATATGATTTGAAGGGATTTGACCATCTGAAATATGATAATTATAATCCTAGTACTCCTATGGATTTATTAGGAGAAGAGAATATATTTGAAGTAATAAGAAAAAGGGATGTATTTCTTCATCATCCTTATGAATCTTTTACATCGGTAGTAAAATTGATTAAAAAGGCAGCAAGAGATGAAAAGGTATTGGCGATAAAGCAAACCCTTTATAGAGTAAGTGGAGAATCTCCAATAATTAAAGCATTAGCTGAAGCGGCTGAATCCGGTAAGCAAGTAACTGTGTTAGTTGAGCTAAAAGCTAGATTTGATGAAGAAAATAATATACAGTGGGCAAGAAGATTAGAAAAATCAGGTTGCCATGTTATATATGGTCTAGTTGGATTGAAGACTCATTGTAAAATTACTCTCATCGTTAGAATGGAAGAAGATGGAATAAGAAGATATGTGCATCTTGGTACAGGTAACTATAATGATATAACAGCAAAATTGTATACCGATATGGGAATATTGACTTGTAATGAAAAGATAGGCGCAGATACATCTGCGGTGTTCAATACATTATCAGGATACTCAGAACCACCAAAGCTCAATAAATTAACAATGGCACCAACTGGACTTAGAAAAAAATTCATGATGCTTATTGAAAGAGAAGAAAGTAATGCCATATTAGGTAAAAAAGCTAAAATTATCGTTAAGATGAATTCTATATGTGACCCTGGTATCATGAAAGCTCTATACAAAGCTTCATCTGCTGGAGTAGAGATTGAACTCATAGTCAGGGGGATCTGTGGAATAATTCCTAATATAGAAGGAGTAAGTGATAATATTACTGTTAGAAGTATAGTTGGAAGATATCTGGAGCATAGCAGGATATTTTATTTCTATAATAATAAAAATGAGGAAATCTATCTATCTAGTGCAGATTGGATGCCTAGGAATCTTAATAGAAGAGTGGAATTGATGTTTCCTATAGAAGATCAAAGAATTAAACAAAGAATCATAGATATTCTAAAGGTCATTTTAAAAGATAATTTGAAAGCTAAGACCAAGAATAGAGATGGAGAATATATTAAAATCAATAAAAAAGGGAAGAAGATTATTAACTCACAGGAATACTTTGCTGGATTTGCCCAGAATACTATGAAGGAATACACTGTGGAGAAGGAGCATGATATATTTATTCCTATAATGAAGAATCATAAGTCATAGATTGCTAGGATATGTATGATTTAAAGATATAAGTGTAGTTGTTGAGGGACAACGGCAGTGAGAGAAGAACATATATATGTTTCTTTGTGTGTTCTGCCACTTTTGGGGTGTGTGAAAAAAGTAGTTAGTTAATATAATTGAATAAAGAACTATATGTATGGAAAATATAGGTAATAAAAAAGGACGTTACGTCCTTTTTTATATTTCGGAGATTTCGAATATTTTTCTTCCTGATAGTAGAAGCAGGAATGATATAGTGAGGTTATAGGCTACCATGATGATGTAATTGAAGAATGCGCCAGAGGATGATCCTCCAAAGACGAGATATTCAACTAGAGAACCGCCAACTATACCAGGTATTATAATAACTAGTATGATTAGCATTTTCATGATTAGTCTAAATACTTTACTATGTGCTGAACCGAATAATCTTCTGGCTAGAACATCATTGTAGACGAATAATGCTCCAAAAGAAGTATAGGTTATGGCACATAATAGTATAGTGATTATATCAGATTTAAACATAAATCCTGATATAGCAAATAATATAAGTCCATCAACAAAATTTTTAAGATGATTTGCTAATGTTCCATAGAATATTTTTTCAATGGAATCAGCTGGTATCAAGTATATGTAATGTGCTTTCATTTCTTCTATCCATTTTCCTTGCATAGAAAAGATAAGTAACATATATATACTAAAATACAGAACGGTTTTTATACTTGAATGCTCCATAAAAAATCTGGAGGCAATACCAAAAGCAACAATTCCAAAGGTTTCCTTACCAATGAAAAACATACCATTTTTTCTATACTCCATCATATGTTTGTAAAAAATTGCTTTTGCTCCACCAGAACCGAAGTTGCTTTTAATTTTTTTGACTTTGTCAGCTTTGATTTCTTTAACTGATGTACCGGATTTCTTAGCAGCTAGTAGCTTTTCTTTTCTTAGAGTAGCTCCAAGAACATCTTCATAATAATCAGAATTAAGATTATAGAGTAACAACATAAGTAAAACCATAGTTATTACAATGAATACAAGGTTCATATAGAATGTACTATCTAGTTCTTTGGCTGAATAAGATAAAACTACTTTGAACCAACCTACTACTGGGATTGAACTGAAGATTTTACTTTCAAATACATTATTAGCAGCAGTCAACATATCTTTTACATTGATTAAAGTTATTGTGAACCAGGAAATAAAAGCAATATAAATGCCGTTAATTATTCGTTTCGCTAGTACTCTATAACTGTTCTTTTTAGAAGTAATAGAATAGAGTATAAGTGATATCAATGACATACAAAAGAATAAAATCACAACAGATAAAATTAATATTATGATACCTACATTAGATATAGGATAATAATTTTTTAGATTGGGTATTTGGAATACTAAAAAAAATATTATCAACAAGGTTGTAAGCATTTCCTTTATAAATCCGTATATCAAAACCTTTTTTCTGGATATTGGAGAGGTAAATACAAAATTCACATCTGATTGCCTGAAAAAACTATTTCCTTTTTCTATACCTTGATTAAGTTGGAAATATGTTATTATCAAAACACATGCAGTAGAAATCAGTTCAAAAGAGATTTTTGGGCTCTTTGAAACATTCTGAGCAGGCATGATAAAACTTATAACAAAAAATCCACCTATAAAAATTATCAAAAATAAATAGAAAATTAAATATGAAGGTTTTTTAATGATTTCTTTGACTCTATTAACAAAACTTCTTTTCATGATATAAAATAATGGTTTCATATATTATGCCTCCGTAACATCAAAGAATATTTCTTCAAGAGTTTCATTATTAGCAGCTATCTCTTTTCGTGTTCTTGATAACACGATTTGACCATCTTTCATGATTAATGCTTTATCCCATACTTCATCTATACTATCAATGATATGTGTACTGATTAGTATACTACGATTCATTTTTTTTAGTTTCATAAAAGTTTCTTTTAATTCTTTTATGGCTTTTGGGTCAAGTCCAATCATAGGTTCATCGAATAAGATGACTTTTGGGTCTAACAATAAGGAACAGCAGATACTAACTTTTTGCTTCATTCCTTTTGATAAATTTGCTCCCAACTTATCTTTTTTATCCCATAAATCAAAAGTCGTTAGTAACTCTTTCGCTTTTTCTTCATAATTTTTTAAGTTATAGGCAGCAGCTATAAATTTGATATGCTCGTTAATGGTTAACATATCATATACGGCAGGGGCTTCTGGTACGTATCCAAAAACTCTCTTGGCTTCTACGGTTTTATTGTTCATATTATTGATTGTGATATCTCCTTTATATCTAAGAAGACCTGCAATAGATTTAATAGTTGTACTTTTACCAGCACCATTAGGTCCTAATAATACTGCTATTTCACCATCGTTGACACTAAAACTTATGTCATCTACTGCTTTGACTTTATCAAATTGTTTAGTTAAATTTTTTACTTCTAACATTATTATTCACCTCTTATTGTATTTTTTTGTTATACCATTGTCAGTACGACTAGTAGAACTCCACTACATAAAATTATATCCCCAAATCTATACATTAATTCAACTTCTCAGAAAAATTAGATATAAAGCTAAGTATTTTACAACTGTATATATGGGATATAAACAGAATACACACTTATGTCCGAAAAGTCAAGTTAAAAAAAATAAAAAAAGCTTGACTTATTATGAACATGTTCATATAATAGTGATGAGTATAAGATGAACGAGTTCATAAAAATGAAATTGTTATACGAGAAAGGACAGACCGAATATGGAACATATAGATGATAGAAGTAAATTTTTAGGGCAGGAGAAAGTATCAAAAGTAATCACAAAATTAGCTATACCAGCAATAATTGGTATGCTGGTGAATGCGGTATATAATTTTGTGGATACAATGTTTGTCAGTTGGATTGGGACTAATGCAATGTCTGCCGCTCAAGTTGGATTTCCAGTATTTATGGTATTAGTGGCATTTGGACAGTTATTTGGTATTGGAGGTTCTTCATATACTTCAAGGCTATTGGGAGAAAATAATAAAAAAGAAGCAAGTAAAACTGTAACAGTCGTTTATATAACAACTGTCATCACAGCAGTTATTCTAGGGGTATGTGGTCTAATATTTTTGGATCCTCTAGTTAAAATGTTTGGAGCAAATAGTGACAATATAAGTTATACATTAGCTTACACATCAATTTTATTTATTGGAGCACCTTTTATACTTGGTAACATGGCACTTAACAATCTATTAAGAGCTGAAGGTAGTTCAATTATTTCAATGTTTGGACTTATGCTAGGAGCAATACTTAATATTATATTAGACCCTATATTTATATTTGTATTTGACATGGGAATTGCGGGAGCAGCTCTAGCAACAATTATCGCTCAAGCTATTACAACTATATTTTTACTCAGTTACTATATCAGGAAAAAAAGCTTGATACCAATGAAGTTAAGCATGTTTAAACCATCTAAGAAAATATACAATCAAATATTAACAATTGGTTTACCTACATTAATAAGACAATTACTTGCTAGTTTTTCTATAGGTTTACTGAATAAAGCAGCTACAGGATATGGTACAGAAGCAGTAGCTGCTATAGGAATAGTTTCAAAAGTATTTATGTTAGGCTTCTATGGGTTACTAGGATACACACAAGGATTCTTACCTGTAGCAGGATTTAACTATGGAGCTAAAAAATATCAAAGAGTATTGGATTCAACAAAAGTAAGTACGAAAGTAAGTACTATATATTGTATAATTGTTTTCGCTTTTTTTATGATTTTTGCTGAACCTATTGTTATGATTTTCAGACCAGAGGCAGAAGTAGCAAGCATTGCGATTAAAGGATTAAGGATATGGTCAATCTCATTGCCTTTATTAGGGTATTCAATGGTTATTAATATGTTATTTCAAGCTATCGGTAAAGCTAAAGAGGCAGCCATATTATCTATTTCAAGACAGGGAATCATGTTAATACCACTAATTCTCATCTTACCTTCAGTATTTAATTTGAATGGAGTTTTACTTGCACAACCTATTGCTGATGTACTTACCTTTATTTTGACAGGAATTCTTGGTATAATTGTTAATAAAGGAATATATCAATTACGAGATGGAAGTAATGGGCTTCCTAATGCAGCTTAAAGGGGATGGAAGTAGTGCCAAAAATAATTAAGGATCTAAGAGAAAATATAATAAAGACTGCAATTACAATTTTTGATGAGCAAGGGTTTGATGCTATAGATATAAGGAAAATTGCAAAGGAGTGTAATGTTGCAGTAGGGACGCTATATAATTATTTTCCTAACAAGAAAGAAGTTATGTATGAAGTTTTTAATGAACTCTGGTATGAGTCTATGAGTAAATTGAATGAGTTAATTGATTCATCTGAGGGAAATGAGGATTTATTTGTTGAGTATGTATTGAGTTTATATAAGGAAATGAAAAAGAAAAAAGGAATAGGTCTGTATTTATTAAGGATGGAGATAATTGAGTCCAAGGATGACAAGGTGGAAGAGGGGAATTTTCTCGCTCATTCTAAATTTCATAAGAGGCATGCGGATCAAATAGAAAAAATGTTGATAAAAAGCTATGGGCTTAGTGATGCTGGGGATGATAATAAGGAGTTTGATAATCTGATAAATACTGTGGCTAGTTTGATTATAACTAATAAAGGTGCGGATGTTGATTATGTAATGTTTATTAGAGATATGGTTAGTAGTTATGTAAGGGATTATAGGGATAGGTTGTGTAAATAGGTTGGAGGATACCTTGTTGTTTTTAGTAAAAAAAATATTAAAACTTACCTATTGGCTATCAGTAAAATTAGTTTAATATATGTCAAAAAGCTTAATTTAATGATATTGTTCTATGGCACAGTTACTACTTTACTTCTAAGTATACATTAAATATCAGAAATATATCTTTTACTAGTCTGATGAGTTATTTACTTAATGCATCAATTATTTTATGATAAATACTTGACTTTTTGTTGTAACAAATATACAATATTATTGTGCTAACAAAAAGTGAGGTGAAATAATGGCATTAAAGAAAATGGGTCGTCCGCTTTCTGATAATCCGAAGAATATAAGACTACAGTTAAGAGTTGATAAGGAAACTATGGATATGCTTGATGAATGTGCCAAAGAGCTTAATAGTAACCGCTCTGATGTAGTTCGTAAGGGTATAAAGAAAGTTGCTGATGACCTCAAGGGAATATAGCATTAGATAAAAAACTTCATATAAATTTAGATAAGCTAGACCGACTGCAATAATGTAGTTGGTTTTTTATATTTCTAATATTTTATTGGTAAATATTTGACTTTTTGTCATGGCGTAAAGTGAGGTGAAACAATGTCGTCAAAAAAGATGGGTCGTCCACCTTCTGATAACCCGAAGAACATAAAATTACAAATAAGAGTGGATAAGGAAACTATGGATATGCTTGATAAATGTGCCAAAGAGCTTAATAGTAACCGCTCTGATGTAGTTCGTAAGGGTATTAAGAAAGTTGCTGATGATCTCAAGGCAAAATAAAAGAAGCAGTGCCAAAATCTCTGAACAAGAACACTGCTTCTAACTTGCCTCCACAACAATAGAGGTAAATATATTATACATCTGTTTGTTGTAGAATTCAATTTAATCTTAAGATATTTGTAAATATTAAGGAGGCATATATGGAATCAATAATAGAACAACTATTTAATGGAGAAATTGATTCATTTGAGAATTTCTGTCGAACAGATGAATACATAAACGCTACTTCAGAAGTTATTAAAGTAGAAGGTGAATTTCTAGAACTAATAAACCAAGAGCAAAGAGAAGTTTATGAAAGATTACTAGATATAAAATCTGAACGTTCTGTAATTGAATCTAAAATTCATTTTGTGTATGGTTTTAAGATAGGATTCAAGTTAGCTTTTGAATTATATGGTGAAAGAGAAATAAAAGATTTATAAGCTATGATTTAACTACAAGCTTTGGAAAAACAACATTGACAATATGCTATATATAGCATATTATACCACCAAGAGAAATTCAAAAGGCGATAAGATATAAGATGGAGTTTGAAAGGAGGCATAGCAATGACTGATTTTAACGATTACTTAGATGAATGTATGAAAGATCCTGAATTTAAGAAAGAATACGATGATTTAGCAGTAGAATATGAAATAAAACAAGCTATGATAGATGCAAGAAAAGAAAAAAAGCTCACACAGAAAGACCTATCAAGACTGACAGGAATACAACAAAGTCACATAAGTAGGTTGGAAAATGCTAATTATAATCCAAGTATTGCTTTTTTAAAAAGAATTGCTGATGCATTAGATAAAAAACTTCATATAGAATTTAGATAAACTAATCCGACTGCAATAATGTAGTCGGTTTTTTTTAATACTTGACAAAATGAACTAATATTAATAGAATAATAATTAATAAATATGAATAATTATACATAAAGGAGAGATAGCTATGGCAGTTAATTTGAAGGGTAGAAGTCTATTGACTTTGAAAGATTTTACTAAAAATGAAATTGAATATTTATTAAACTTAGCAGGAGATTTAAAGCAAAAGAAGAGAATGGGTATTATTGGAGAAGGTATGAAGGGAAAAAATATAGCATTAATATTTGAGAAGCCTTCTACAAGAACAAGATGTGCTTTTACGGTGGCTTGTATAGATGAAGGAGGACATCCTGAGTATCTAGGAAAGAATGATATACAGTTGGGTTATAAAGAATCGGTTGAGGATACTGCGAGAGTGTTAGGAAGATTATTTGATGGAATAGAATTCAGGGGATTCTCACAAGACCATGTGGAAAAATTAGCTAAGTATAGCGGGGTTCCTGTATGGAATGGACTAACAGATGAATATCATCCAACTCAGATATTAGCTGATATGTTGACAATCAAAGAGAAATTTGGAAAACTAGAAGGACTTAATTTTGTCTATGTAGGTGATGGACGTAACAATATGGCTAACAGTCTAATGATTGGATGCAGTAAGATGGGAATGAATTTCACATTAATCGCTCCTAGGCAGTTATGGCCTATAGACCAGTTAGTCGATGAATGTAAAGCTTTTGCAAAGGAATCAGGAAGTATAATAAATATATCAGACGATACTGAGGAAGTAGCACAAGCTGATATCATATATACAGATGTATGGTGCTCAATGGGGGAAGAGACCAAAGCAGCCGAGAGAATTCAGTTATTACACCCATATCAAGTAAATAAAGAGCTACTAACTAAAACCAATAAAAACGACACAATATGCATGCATTGCCTACCAGCAGTCAAAGGCAACGAAATAACAGAGGAAATTTTTGAACAGTACTCACAGGTAATATTCGACGAAGCTGAAAATAGAATGCACACCATAAAAGCTGTTATGGTAGGAACAATATAGGTATTGATGGGACAGATGATGAATTCTCTGTCCCTTTCTAATTGACACTAATTATTTTATTCTGATATAATACATAAAAAAGAATGTAAGTAGGGAATTCATTATGAAAGAGAAAATAATACAATTGTTGAATGAAGCTGAAGACTATATTTCTGGCGAAGAGATAAGCAGACAACTAGGGGTTTCCAGAACCGCTATATGGAAAGTTATTAATCGTTTGAAAGAAGAA
Source organism: Vallitalea sediminicola (assembly GCF_054408565.1). Classification (NCBI taxonomy): domain Bacteria; kingdom Bacillati; phylum Bacillota; class Clostridia; order Lachnospirales; family Vallitaleaceae; genus Vallitalea; species Vallitalea sediminicola. The sequence continues at coordinate 20,742 of NZ_BTPT01000026.1, read as the reverse complement.
GGTTATGAAATTGAATCCGTTACGAGAAAAGGTTATAGACTTCTATCTTCTCCTGATATATTGAACAGCGAAGAATTACATTATAATCTTAAAACTGAAATCATCGGCAATAAAATAATTAATTTTGATAAACTAGACTCTACCAATCAACAGGCGAAAAAATTAGCTTTAGAAGGCTCCAAGGACGGGACTGTTGTTATTGCTGAAGAACAAACAGCAGGCAGGGGCAGAAGAGGCAAGATGTGGGTTTCTCCACCTGGTACAGGCATATGGATGTCTATAGTCTTAAGACCTAATATAATGCCCGAGAATGCTTCTATGATAACTCTAGTAGCAGGTATAGCAGTATGCAAGGCAGTAAGAGAAATAACCAGCTTAGAAGCGTTAATCAAATGGCCTAATGACATAGTTGTAAATGGTAAAAAAATATGCGGACTATTAACAGAAATGAACTCTGAAATAGACTTTATTAATTTCGTAGTAGTAGGAATAGGGATTAATGTGAATATAGAAAAATTTCCACTTGAGTTAGACGACATTGCAACTTCATTAAAGATAGAAGGAAGCCAATCCTACCAAAGGAAAAGATTATTTAAAAGAACATTGGAAATTTTTGAAGATTATTACAAGAAATACCTTGAAACAGAAGATTTAACTAAAATTATTCAAGAATATAATGAATCTTGTATTAACATAGGCAGAAATGTTAAGGTTACAGGTAAAAGCCAAAATGTAACTGGAAAAGTAAAATGTGTTACCAATAAAGGTGAACTTATAGTAACTAATCAACAAGGACAAGATATTGTAGTCACTTCAGGAGAAGTTTCTGTAAGAGGAGTATACGGATACGTATAATTATTAATAATGAAAGGGTTTGATATTAATGTTTGATGAAAGAGTAATACTATGTGTCTCTAATGTGTATACTAAGAAGTATTTTTTGAATCAAGACTTTGAACAGCTTCCTCAACAAATTAAAGATGAATTAAAAATATTATCTGTGTTATATACTGAAGATGTAGGTGGAGTTTTAACTATTGGGTTTGAGGAAAATGGAGAATTGTTCTTAGAAGTAGAAGCTAATGAGAATGATTTGTTATTTGATGAGATAGGCAGCGGACTTAAAATGAAACAACTGCAAACTAATAAGAAAGAATTATGGGAATCTCTAGAAACGTTTTTTAAAGTATTTTATTTAGGTGAAGAGTAAAAATCAAATAAAAAAGTATAACAAAGGAGAAAAATATGATAAGACATTTAGTTATGTTTAAATATCTAGAAGAAGCAGAAGGTAATGGAAAAAAATATAATCTAGAAAAAACAAAAGACTTATTAGAGAATCTAGATGGTGAAGTAGAAGAAATAAAATATTTGCATGTAGGATTAAATGACGATGAAGCGGATGAAAGTAATTATGATCTAGTTCTTACAGTAGATGTAGAATCCATCTTAGGACTTAATGCTTATCAGGTTAATCCCAAACATGTAGAGGTAGGCAAATTTATTAAGAAAGTTGCTATGGCAAGAGCTTGTGTTGATTATAAGTTCTGATTAATCCACATTAAGTAGTTGTTATTTGATGAAATTATGTTATAATATGACTGATATTTTTTCATTAGTCTTCATAGTAACTAATGAGACTATGAAAATAAAAATACAAAATGTCTTGTATCCTTAGGGAATGAGAACAGGAGGTTATGACAATGAAAAAAAAGGTAAACACTAGGAAGCTTGTATTGGCTTCGGTAATGGTAGCTATCACTATTATTTTAGCATATACACCATTAGGGCTGATTCCTTTACCACCAATTAACCCAACAATATTACATATTCCTACAATAATAATAGCAATTGTTGAAGGACCTATTATGGGACTAGTAGTTGGAGTAGGATTTGGTGTCGCCACTTTGATTAAAGCATTCACAATGCCAGCTTCACCATTAGACCCATTATTTATGAATCCACTTATTTCTGTATTACCAAGAATATTTATAGGGATTACTTCTTATTATGCATATGCATTAATTAAGCGCCTACTAGGTAAAACTCGAAAATCTGAATCTATAGCTATTGGTTTTGGAGCAGTTATTGGTAGTTTTACTAATACCATAGGTGTATTGGGTATGATATTTATAGTATACGCTGACTTTATAAAAGACAAATTGGGGATTGAGGCAAAAACCTTAGTTTACTCGGTTGCTACAACAAGCGGTATAGCAGAAGCTGTTATAGCAGCAGCGGTATCTATTGGAGTGGTTTTATCCCTAAAAAAAGCTTTTTATAAAAAATAAATCATAGAATTAATAGTGGTGGTAGCCTTTTGGGTATTACCACTTTATTTAAGCAACATTATGTTTAAGTTCAATATATATAAATTATCAAAGGAAGTGATTAAATGTTATTAGTTATTGATATCGGCAATACTAACATAGTATTAGGAGCTTATAAAGAAGATAAACTAGTGGCAAATTGGAGAATGACAACAAAAACACCTAGGACATCAGATGAATATGGATTATTCATGTATAATTTATTTTTACATAAAGGAATTGATGTAAATGAAGTAGAAGATGTAATCGTAGCTTCTGTAGTTCCTAATATCATGTATTCACTGGTAAATGGTATTATCAAATATTTTAAGACTACCCCAATAATAGTTGGACCTGGTGTAAAAACAGGTATTAATATACGAACAGATAATCCAAAAGAAGTTGGAGCAGATAGAATTGTTAATATAGTAAGTGCGTATTATATATATGGAGGTCCAGCAATAGTTATAGACTTTGGAACGGCTACCACTTACGATATAGTTACAGAAGACGGGATATTCAATGCAGCAATAACATCACCAGGGCTAAAAATCAGTGCTAATGCATTATGGCAAAAAGCTGCTAAACTTCCAGAAATAGAAATTAAAAAGCCAAAAACCATACTTGCAAAAAATACAATAACCAGTATGCAGGCAGGACTAGTTTATGGTTATATCGGGCAAGTTGAATATATAGTCAAAAAGATAAGAGAAGAAATGAATATACCTGATATGAAAGTAGTTGCAACAGGTGGTCTTGCGAAGATTATCTATAAAGAAACAGATTATATAGATGTCTATGACCCAATGTTAACTTTAAAAGGACTTAAAATTATTCATGACAAAAATAAAAACTGAGTTGATGCTATGAAGATTAAAATAGGAAATCTAGAACTTAAGAACAATGTAATATTAGCTCCTATGGCAGGGGTTACTGATTTGCCATACCGAATTTTGTGTAAAGAAAAAGGATGCGGATTGGTTTATACTGAAATGGTAAGTGCAAAAGCTATATATTATGATAATAAAAACACAAAACTATTAATGCGGATTGATGAAAAAGAGCGACCAGTGGCAGTACAGCTTTTTGGGGCAGATCCAGATCTAATGGCTGATATGGCAAAAAGGATTACTGAAGAAAATCCTCATATAGATATTATTGACATCAATATGGGTTGTCCAGTACCTAAGGTAGTGAATAACGGTGAAGGTTCGGCTCTTATGAAAAAGCCTGAGTTAATAGGGAAAATAGTTAGAAAAGTATCTGAAGCAATAGACAAACCGCTGACAATCAAGATTCGAAAAGGTTTTGATGATAGTAATATTAATGCTGTAGAGGTTGCTAGGATAGCAGAAGAAAACGGAGTTTCTGCTATTGGAGTTCATGGTAGAACTAGAGTACAGTATTATAGTGGAAAAGCTGATTGGGATATAATAAAAAAGGTTAAAGAATCAGTGTCAATACCAGTACTAGGTAATGGAGATGTTTTTACACCAGAAGATGCTAAGAGACTGATAGATGAAACTGGATGTGATGGTATGCTTATTGGAAGAGGAGCACAAGGTAATCCTTGGATATTTAGTAGGATAATCCATTTTTTAGAAACTGGAGAAGAATTACCTAAGCCCAGTGCTACTGAAATAGTAGATACAATATTCAGGCATCTACAGATGTTATCTGAGTACAAAGGTGAATACACAGCGGTTAGAGAAATAAGAAAGCATATTGGATGGTATACAAAAGGATTATATGGTTCATCAGCTATAAGAAAAGAAATCAATTGTATAGAGACTATGGATGAATTAAAAGAAAAAATATTAGAGATAAAATTTCTTGAATTATAAAAAACATGTATAAAAAACGGGTTATGATAATAAGTTATACTAAAACATAATTTGAAGTGAATTATATGTATAAGAAATATGCAATCATAAGTTGTAATAAAGAATTTAGGGACATTAATTTTCGCAACCCATTTATTAGATGCTTTCCTAAGAAAATGGTAAGGAATTATATAGTGAAAAAACTTCCACTAAACATATCAGAAATTGATTATTTGGGTAATGTGGGATTAGATATAAAATTACCCATTACAGAAGAAGAAATCACTGACGTAGAATATATAAAGGCAATTATTGATGAATTCAATAAAAGACATTTGATCTATAATATCAATTCATTAGTTATTTCAAAAGAATTAAAAGACTACAGAGATGAATTTGAATCAATTATAGCTAATGAAAAAGCTATTCAGTTTTTATACATGGATAAAATTATAAAAAAAATTATAAATTTGATAAATAAAGAATTAAAAGAGATGAATTTTGTTATAATAGATGGAGATAATAGTAAAACAAGATTTATTATTGATCACCTATATCAAGGAATTAACTCCTTGACTATTGTAACATCTAAGCCAGAGGTATTTGAAGAGAGAGTTGAAGAAATATATAACGAAACAGGTTTAGCTGTTGGTTTAACCAATTATAATGTAAACCAAGAAATAGCAAGTGATATAATTATAAATTGCAGTAGCGATAAAGATAAGATATTTTACTCCTTTGATGAAGGCTCATATATTATTGACTTCATATCAGAAGATGATAAAGTCAGGAATATTCTAATAAAAAGAAATGATATTAATATGATAACTGATGTAGATATGTATGTTGATGGTCATTTAATGAGCAAAGAATTGTTTCATGGTATTTTGCTTAACGAAAATAGATTGCTAAGAAGCATGTTCCTATATGGTTACAAAACAAATATGTGTGATAGGTTAAGCAAGATAAAAAGCAAATATCATGTTAGGATTGGTAATATATATCAGAGGGGGGAAGAATTGCAATCTTAAGCTAAACAAGAACTATTTTTATATTGACAACTTGTTATTATTAAGTTATAATACCTTGAATATGAATAATATAACATTACAAATATTGCAAACACAGTATTGGGGAGTCATTAAGGTTGTATGTTGTATTAATAATTTGATATATAATGTTTGATTGATTTATTTGCATATATTGATTAAATGTTTTATCTTGATAAACAAGGTAATTGTATTGAACTAGAGATATAAAGATAGTTCAGATATTACTAGTTTTTATTATTATATAAAATATATTAAGAGGAAGGGTGTAGCAAGATGCCTGACAAAAAAGTAATACTAACATATAATGGTTTAAGGGCTTTGGAAGATGAATTACAGAATTTAAAAGTAATAAGAAGAAAAGATGTTGCAGAAAAGATAAAGGAAGCCAGAGCTCAAGGTGATTTATCTGAAAATGCAGAATATGATGCAGCAAAAGAGGAACAAGGCGAGATTGAAACTAGAATAGTAGAAGTTGAAAAAATACTTAAAAATGCTGAAGTAATTGACGAAGAAGATATATCATTAGAGATTATTAGTGTAGGATGTAAAGTAAAGATATATGATTTAGAATTCGAAGAAGAAATTGATTATGCAATTGTAGGTTCGACAGAAGCAGACCCATTAAAATATAAAATATCTAATGAATCACCAGTTGGAAGTGCTCTATTAGGTTCCAAAATCGGGGATTTAGTTGAAGCTGAAACTCCTAATGGAGTTGTAAAACTCAAAGTATTAGACATTCATAAATAAGTAACATTAAAATTGTTAAATATTAAAGATATAAACAAAAGAGTAAACTATAATATACAAGGAGGACTTGTAAGTGTCAGATAACAATAGGAATAACCAAGGCAAGGAACAGGACCTTAATGAACTCCTAAAAATTAGAAGAGAAAAACTAGCTGAATTACAAGAAAAAGGGAAAAACCCTTTTGAACTTACTAAATTTAGTGTAGATTGCCATAGTAATGACATTATTGATGGTTTTGAGGAGTTAGAAGGTAAAGAAGTTACCGTTGCAGGTAGGATAATGACTAAACGTGTTATGGGAAAAGCCTCTTTTTGTCACATAGCTGATAGAAATGGACAAATTCAATCTTACGTTAGAAAAGATGCAATTGGTGAAGAAGATTATGCAGATTTCAAACATTATGACTTAGGTGATATCGTTGGTATCAAAGGTGAAGTGTTCAGAACTCAAAAAGGTGAAATATCAATTAAAGCTCATGAAGTGACTTTGCTTTCTAAGAGTTTACAGATTCTACCTGAAAAATATCATGGATTAAAAGATACAGATACAAGATATCGTCAAAGATATTTGGATTTGATAGTTAATCCAGAGGTTAAAAATAATTTTATAACTAGATCTAATATTATAAAAGAAATAAGAAACGTACTTGATAATAAAGGATATTTAGAAGTAGAAACGCCTGTACTTAACACAATATCAGGTGGTGCTTCTGCAAGACCATTCACTACACATCATAATGCTCTTGATATGGAATTATACATGAGAATAGCTCTTGAATTACCATTAAAGAGATTGATTGTAGGTGGTTTCGAAAGAGTATATGAAATAGGTAGAGTATTTAGAAATGAAGGATTATCAGTAAGACATAACCCTGAGTTCACTTTACTTGAACTATATGAAGCATATACAGATTATCATGGTATGATGGATTTAACTGAAGAACTTATTCGTACAGTAGCAAAGAAAGTATTAGGTAATACTACTGTTACATATGATGAGACAGAAATAGATCTTGGTAAACCGTTTGCTAGACTTTCAATGTTAGATGCAGTAAAACAATATGCTAATGTTGATTTTGATGAGATAGAAACAGATGAACAAGCAAAAGAATTAGCTAAAAAGCATCATATAGAATATGAAAAGCATCACAAAAAAGGTGATATACTTAATCTTTTCTTTGAAGAATATGTTGAAGAACATCTTGTTCAACCAACATTTATCACTGATCATCCAGTAGAAATCTCACCTCTTGCTAAGAGAAAGCCTGAGAAACCAGATTATACTGAGCGATTTGAATTATTTATTACAAAAAGAGAATTTGCTAATGCCTTCTCAGAGTTGAATGATCCAATTGATCAAAGGCAAAGATTTGATAGACAAGAAGAACTTCGTGCAGCTGGAGATGAAGAAGCCAGCATGATTGATGAAGATTTCCTTACTGCATTAGAATATGGAATGCCTCCAACAGGAGGACTTGGAATAGGTATTGACAGATTGGTTATGCTATTAACTAATTCGTATTCAATCAGAGACGTATTATTATTCCCAACAATGAAAAATAAAGAATAAATTATAAATAATGAATGAAAAACCTCTATAAACGAGGTTTTTTTATTTATAGAAGTTGTAAATTTTTTTCCTAATTATGATGGTTTGTTTACATCACTAAATATATTATGGTATACTGTATAAGTTATTTACATAAGTTCCATATCAATTAAGATTATTATAACACACTAAAAAATAGACAATAATAGCAGCATTTGGAAGAAGATAACAATAAATATGATTAAGAAATCTAATGAGTGTTATAATATAAATAAAGTAATGTATCTGCTAAAAAAGTGTCGAAAATAAATTTTTTATGTGCTATAATTTAAATGATACGATATTCATTACTGATACAATTGATCAAAAGAGTAAATAAATTAATTGAAGAGAGGGAATGAATTAATGGCTTATCGTAAGAGACAACGTAATACAAAAAAAATCTGGTATTTGGTTTTAATAGTAGCATTGATAATTTGTGTTCCATTTATATATAAATTCTTGTCTAATAAAAACGGTGATGGTAACAATTTTATCAGTAGTATTATTAATCCAGGACAACCAACTGTGGAAACATTAGAAGTTGGATTTGATGATTATTTGGAGACTCCTGGTGTAAGCTATAATTTATACAGTAAAGCACCAATCGTAAAGGGGCTATATGTGAATGCATCTGCAGTAAGCAGTAAGGAAAGATTCAATACATTAATAGATATAGCTAATACTACAGAGGTTAATGCGTTTGTTATAGATGTTAAAAATGATTCAGGTAGAATTACATTTGATATGGATAATCCACAATCAGATGAAATTAATGCAGAAGTAAAATATATGAGAGACATTAATGTTGTCATGGATAGACTATATGAAAATGATATCTATCCAATAGCACGTATTGTAGCTTTCAAAGACCCTTGGTCATCAAAAAAAATAACCGATCTTGCTATTAAAAATAAAGACGGCAGTCTTTGGATGTATGATGAAGTATCATGGCTTAATCCGTATAATAAAGATACTTGGGATTATGTTCTTAATATTGCTAAAAAAGCCGCAGAAGTTGGATTCAAAGAAATTCAATTCGACTATATAAGATTTGAAGCTACAAGAAGTCTGAATAACGCAGATTTTGGCGAGGATGCTGAGAACAAAACAAGAATGGAAGTAATCTCAGAATTTGTAGCATATGCAATGAAAGAATTAGAACCATATAATGTTAAAGTATCAGCTGATGTGTTCGGTACTATCATTACAAGTAAAGTTGATGCGAAAGCTATAGGACAAGATTATTTAGCAATGGCAGAAAAATTAGATGTCATATGCCCAATGGTTTATCCCTCACATTATGGAAAAGGTTTCTTTGGAATACCAAGAGATAAACATTCAGACCTATATCCTTACGAAACGATACTTGGATCTATGAAAGCTTCCAATGAAAAATATAAAGAATTAAATGGTAAGAAAGGTGCTATAGTAAGACCTTGGCTTCAAGCTTTTACAGCATCATACCTAAGAAAACCAAATTATAAATCTTATGGTCCAGAAGAAATACGTGCTCAGATACAAGGAGCATACGATGCTGGTCTTGAAGAATGGATTCTGTGGCATGCAGGTTCAAAATATAATAAAGATGGATTATTGAAAGAACAATAATCTTGGAGGGTGACTGTTACTTCATTGAAACGGGGTGAGTACTTGAATAAAGAAAAAGTAAAGATTATGACTAATTTGGCTATATATGAAAAAAATGTAGGAAAAGAAGATTTCTCTGTAAATGGTCATTTCAAGTCAAATTATATATCCTATAATAATTTTAAAACACGATTAGGCATTTTGATAGCAATGTGTATCATATTTGGCGGGGACTTAATGAAAAGAGTTACTAGAGATCTTAATAGTTTAGGAGATATAAATTATTTTAATATAGGTATCAGGTATCTTGTAATATTAGCCATTGTACTAGCAATTTATACAATCATTTCAACAATCATTTATAGGAAAAGATATAAAAGCGCTGAAATAAGAATTGCAAAATATAAGAAACTACTTAGTAAACTGAATGACTATAAGTAGTGTAGATTTTATTCAAGGAGGAAATATTAGGTATGACTAAGCTTTATGAGATAAGGGAAGTGCTCATAACACTTTATAAGAGATATGAAAGATATGTAGTGCCTATAACTAGATTTATATTGGCATTATTGGTATTTGTAAGATTAAATGGATTTTTGAATTTTGCTAAAGTACTTAATAAACCAGTGGTTAATATTTTATTAGCAGCTGTAGCAAGTTTTATTCCTGGTAATTGGTTAGTACTGTTATTAGTATTTATAATAAGTACTCATCTATTCTATGTTTCAATTGAAGCTTTAGCGATAATATTTGTAATGATGATAATTGTATACTTGATGTATATTAGGATATTTCCTAAGATGGGTTATTTCATAGTGGCAGTTCCATTGCTATTTTCATTAGGAATTCCATATGTAGTACCTATTTTTGCAGGTTTATTCGTTGGTCCAATAGCAATAGTACCTGTTTGTATTGGAGTTGCTGTTTATTTTTTCTCAGGACACATGTCAACTATTTTATCAATAAAAGCAGCAGATTTGACAGATTTACCTGATTCACTTATGAATATGTATAAATCAATTACGGATTTACTACTTAATGATAAAGCTATGATGCTAACAATTATAATATTTATTGCAGTTATATTAATTACATATTTTATAAGTCGCTTAGAAATTGATTATGTATGGTACATTTCCATTATAGCAGGTAGTATTACCAACTTGTTAGGATTTACGATTGGTACTATTATATTGAAAACTGATATAAGTATAGTAGGAGTTGTATTCGGTTCCATACTATCAATAATTTTTGTTTCCGCTTGTCAATTCTTAAAAGTATGTTTACACTATACAAGAGCTGAAAAAGTACAATTTGAAGATGACGATTATATCTATTACGTAAAAGCGATACCAAAAATTAAGATTGGAAAACAAATTAAAAAAGTAAAGCGAATAAATAATATAACGAAATAATGCAAAATCTATTGATTAATAATGAATTAACATAACGAAGTGGTCTTATGACTCTTCGTTTTTTTCTAAAGATATAACAATTTTATAAAATTAAATTATGGAATATATTTTTGAAAAAAATTTACAAAAATCTATTTTTATAAAGTACAAATAATGATATAATAAGTTACATATAAGTTAATCTATTGTAACTTGAGGGGTATCAATAATATACGCCCATTGACCTTATAATATTAAAATAATACAATGAATTTGTTTATTAACAAAAGCATGAATAAGGTATAGGTTAGTATTAGTAGAATGAATAGTCGAAGATTGATAGAAGTATGGTTAAAGAGGGTGTAATATTGGAAGATTTAAATAACTTCTGGGATAATTTGAAAATGATACGTTTTGATTTACCTATAATAGGAGTAAAAGATGTTATAGAAATAGTGTTAATTGCATTTGTTATATACCAACTTTTAAAATGGGTTAGGGGAACTAGAGCCTGGACATTATTTAAAGGTTTATTAATAATATGTATCATTGCATTTATTTCAATGATACTGGAACTGAATACTATTACGTTTATATTTGTTAAGACAATAAATACCGGGATTATAGCCTTGCTAATTGTATTTCAACCTGAGCTTAGAAGTGCTTTAGAACAGCTTGGTCGTAGGAATTTTTTCTCAACGATTTTAATATTTGATGAGCAGAAAGATAAAAAAGAAAAGATTTCAATTAAAGCAATAGAAGAGATTGTAATAGCAATAGAAGAAATGTCAAAATTCAAGACAGGTGCACTTATAGTTATTGAGAGAGAAGTAAAGCTTGGTGAATATGAACGGACTGGAATACCATTAAATGCGACGATAACAAGCCAATTGCTTATAAATATATTTGAACATAATACACCACTTCATGATGGCGCAATTATTATTAGAAATAATAAGATAGTTTCAGCAACTTGCTATCTGCCTCTATCAGATAATATGAGCCTTAGTAAAGAATTAGGAACAAGGCATAGAGCGGCAGTTGGTATTAGTGAAGTTTCGGACTGTATTGTTATTATAGTCTCAGAAGAAACTGGAAAAGTATCTATGGCATTAGGTGGTAATATAATTAGAAATGTAGATAGTGATTATTTGAAGAATAAATTAGTCTATCAAAAGAGGACAACTGACATAAAGAAATTTAAGATTTGGAAAGGTAGACAAAGAAATGGGTAATGTATTTACAAGAAACATAGGATGGAAAATTGCATCAATTGTAATAGCCTGCTTTGTCTGGTTTGCAATTGTAAGGGTTGAAGATCCTTATATAACTAAGGATTTTAAGCATATCCCTGTAAAAGTTCTTAATGAACAGGTAATCACGTCCAAAAATCAATATATTAATTTTGTAGAAGGTCAATATGTGGATGTAACTCTTGGAGGGAAACGTACAATAATTGAACGATTCAATAAAGAAGATATAATAGCTACTGTTGATATGCAATACTTATCCTTTACTGATTCATTGGTTATTGAAATAAAGACAAATAATGAGGCAATTACAGTAGTTAAGAAAAGCCCTAATGATATGAGAATATCAAGAGAAAATGTTAAATCAGAAATTAGACAGATAACATATGAATTTGAGGGTAATCCTAAGGAATCATATATTCATTTGGATCCTATCATTACTCCAAATACTGTTGAAATAGAAGGACCTGAATCTAAGATGAATCAAGTGCAAGAAGTTAAAGTAACCCTTGGCATTGATGGTGCAACTAATGATGTTACATCTGTTGGTAAAATAAGACTACTAGATAAAAATGGTGATGAAGTTAGTGATATCGACAAGAGTATAGAAGAAGTTAATTACCAAGTTCCTATAAGGAAGTTAAAAGAAGTCAGTGTTCTTGTTAAGACTACTGGCAGTCTACCTTCAGGATACAAATTAAATGGAAGTGAAGTTATTCCTAATAAGGTAACTCTTATTGGAAAAGAAGAAGATATTGATAAAATAAATAACATAGTATTACAAGTTCCACTTAATAATGTTACTGCTGATGTTAACAAAGAAATTGATCTAGCCACAGTACTACCAATAGGAGTGTCTAGATATCAAAATACTAACATTGTAACGGTTAAATTAAATGTAGACAAAGTTCAAGAAAAAGAGGTAGTTATATTAACTCATGATATTAGTATTGAAAGGTTGCCAGAAAATCTAAATATATCTATAGTTAATACAGAAGATATTAAGGTGAAGTTTCGAGGAATTCAAGAAGAGCTGAACAAAATTACAGTATTCAGTCTTAAACCTACGATTAATCTTAATAACTTAGAGGAAGGGCGACACGAAGTTACTTTGACTCTTACATACCCAAGAAGCGTTGAACTTGTTACTGAAATTCCAAAAGTAGTAATAGAACTAACTAAACAAGATCAAGGTGATGTATCTGAAAATATACAGGATAATGTAAGTAACATTGATGATAGTAATACAGGGAATAATGAACCAGTTGATGATACATCAAATAATGAATAAAAATTATATATAGGGTCTGTCTAGTAATACATTCTTAGATATAAGCTTAGTAAGATGTATTATAGACAGTCTTTTTTTTTATTACCAAGTAACAAAAATAACACTTATTTCATATTACTATAATATATACCACTTTAATAAGTGGTATATACCAGACCTAAAACAAAGGGTTATTTGTTGGATAATTCATTGAAGGTAAATATAGGGAGTGTTATAATTATAAAAGTGTAAAGAGGTACTAATACCAATATTTTCATAAAACAATATTGTAATCAAATAAACTAAAGAATAGATAAAACATAGATATCATACGAATATGAAAGGAAATATAATAATGGGTAAATTATTTGGAACTGATGGTGTAAGAGGAATTGCTAACAAAGAACTTACTATAGAGATGGCATACAAATTAGGTCAGGCAGGAGCTTACGTACTTACTAAAGAGAAAAAGCATAAGCCAACCATACTGATAGGTAGAGATACCAGGATATCAGGAGAAATGTTAGAAGCGGCACTTATCTCAGGTATATGTTCAGTTGGGGCAAATGCAGTAAGTATCGGTGTGGTACCTACACCAGCGGTAGCATATTTAACAAGATTATATAATGCAGATGCAGGAGTTGTTATATCCGCTTCTCATAATCCTGTAGAATACAATGGAATAAAATTTTTTAATAATAAAGGATATAAGTTATCAGATGAACTAGAAGAAGAAATAGAAGATATAATGTTGAACAACAGTGATAAATTAGAGTTACCTACAGGAACTAAGATAGGAAGAGTAAAACATAAGAGAGAAAGCATTACAGATTATATTGACTATGCTAAGAGTGTAATAGATATTAACTTAGAAGGAATAAAAATAGTTATTGACTGTGCTAATGGTGCATCCTATGTATCTGCACCAGAAACATTAAGACAACTAGGTGCAGAAGTTTTCATTATTCATAATGAGCCTGATGGAACTAACATAAATAAGAAATGTGGTTCAACTCATATGGAAGACTTACAACACTATGTGAAACAAGTAGGTGCTGATATGGGGCTGGCTTTTGATGGTGATGCAGACAGATGTCTTGCAGTAGATGAACTCGGAAACATGGTTGATGGTGATAGGATTATGGCTATCTGTGGTCTATACATGAAAGACAAAGGATTATTAAAAAAAGATACCGTTGTTGCAACTGTAATGAGTAATCTAGGATTATTTATTATGGGGAAAGAAAAGAATGTACATATAGAGCAAACAAAAGTTGGCGATAGATACGTTTTAGAGAAGATGATAGAACAAGGATACAATCTAGGTGGAGAACAATCAGGACATATCATATTCTTAGAAGAAAATACAACAGGTGATGGACTCCTAACAGCTATTCATCTATTAGAAGCACTTAAGCACTCAGATAAAAAACTATCTGAATTAGCTAATGTAATGGAGGTTTTACCACAAGTATTAGTTAATGCAAAAGTAAGTAATGAAAATAAATATGATTATCTAGAAGATGAAGTAATAAAAAGTGAAATAGAGAAACTAGAAGCAAAATTTGATGGTGAAGGAAGAGTATTAATAAGACCTTCTGGAACAGAGCCATTAGTAAGAGTAATGATTGAAGGAAAAGACAGAAATATATTAGCTGATGAAGCAGAGTCATTGGCGAAATTAATTGAAAGTAGACTTAATAATTAGGAGGTAAACATTTTGTGCGGTATTGTTGGTTATATAGGAAATAAAGAAGCTGCCCCTATCTTGATTGATGGGTTAAAAAGCTTAGAATATAGAGGATACGATTCAGCAGGTGTGTCCATATACGATCATAAAATTAAATGTGTCAAAACAAAAGGAAGATTAATTAATCTTGAAGAAAGATTAGATAACAACATGTTACATGGTAATTTAGGGATAGGTCATACTCGTTGGGCAACTCATGGTGAACCTTCCGACATTAATTCACACCCACATATGAATAGTACTAATACTATATCATTGGTTCATAACGGGATTATAGAAAACTACATGTCAATAAAAGAAAAACTAGAATCAAAAGGACAAAAGTTTTTATCAGAAACAGATACTGAGGTAGCTGTACAATTAATAGATTATTATTATAAAAAAACACATAATCTATTAGACTCAGTTTTGAAATCTATGGATAAAATAGAAGGTTCTTATGCATTTGGTGTCATATGTAATGATGAACCCGATAAAATAATTGCTGTCAGAAAAGATAGTCCATTGATTATTGGTATAGGTAAAGGTGAGAACTATATAGCATCTGATATTCCTGCCATTCTAGAACATACAAGAGACGTATATCTATTAGAAGATAAGGAAATCGCAATTGTAACTAAAGATAATGTGAAGATAATAGATACAGATAAAAACGAAGTGACAAGAGAGATATACAATGTTACATGGGATTTAAAAGCCGCTAGAAAAGAAGGCTTTGACCATTTTATGTTAAAAGAGATATTTGAACAGCCAAGAGTAGTAAAAGATACTTTGACTCCAAGATTACCTCTTGACGTTAATGATATAGTCCTAGATGACATCAATATGTCAAAAGAGGTTCTTGAGAGAATCAACAAGATATATATAGTTGCTTGTGGAACAGCTTCCTATACAGGCTTAGTAGGAAAATATCTAATTGAAAGAATAGCTAGAATACCAGTAGTAGCAGAGGTAGCATCAGAATTTCGTTATAGAGAACCAATACTAGATGAAAACACCTTGATGATCGTTGTTTCACAATCAGGTGAAACAGCTGATACACTTGCAGCTCTTAGACTTGCTAAGAAAGCAGGGGCATATGTTATTGGTGTCGTTAATGCAGTTGGTTCAACAATATCTAGGGATGCTGATGATGTGTTATATACCCTTGCAGGACCAGAAATCGCTGTAGCTTCTACGAAAGCATATTCAGCTCAGTTATGTGCCATGTATCTACTATCAATTAAGATAGCTATGGAACTTGGAAAGATATCTAAGGATGAATTCCTAGAGTTAAGAGAAGAGTTATATGCGCTACCTGATAAAGTAGGTAAGATATTAGAGCAAGTAGATAAAATCAAAGAATTAGCTAATAAATATATTAACTCCAAGAACGTATTCTACATTGGCAGAGGTCTAGATTACGCTGTATCAATGGAAGGTGCATTGAAGTTAAAAGAGATAGCTTACCTTCATGCAGAGCCTTATGCTGCTGGTGAGTTGAAACATGGTCCAATAGCACTTATAGAGGATAATTCATTACTAGTTGGACTTACAGGTCACGAAGAGCTATTTGAAAAGACGGTAAGTAATATAAAAGAAGTAAAAGCTAGAGGTGCTAATGTATTAGCAATAGCTCTAGAAGGTAATAAAAAAATAGGTAGTATTGCAGATGATGTAATATATGTTCCAAGAACTCATTGGATGTTTACATCACTACTTGAAAATATTCCACAACAGATATTTGCTTATTATATTTCTGTGGGGCTTGGGCATGATGTTGATAAGCCTAGGAATTTGGCTAAGAGTGTTACGGTGGAGTAGGGGATTGGAGATTGAAATAAATACGTGTGGCTATTTCTGGGAAATTTCAACTTTCTAGCATTCAAGCGAATATATAAGCAATATGAGGAGACATGAAGGGAGACAATGTAATTGAAGAAATGTAAAGTGATTTTGATGTTGGTAATATCCATTATATCAGTAACAATTATAAATAGTAATATCTATGCAAATAGTAATAAAGAAAACAATGCTGTAAGCAAAAGATGCTCGGTATTTATTAACAGTGAGGAAGTCAGGTTTTCAACACTTAAGAAGGAGGGGTTATCACCAATTACCTATAATGATGAGATTTATATTCCTGTTAGAAGTTTTGCAAACTATATGGGATATTCGGTAAGTTGGAACCAACTGACGAAAACCATATCTTTTTCAAAAGGGAGCAAGTTTAAAGGTATGATTCGACCTATTGACGACTATATTGATTATCATAGTAATAAATATATCGATGTTGAAGAAAAGGTAAATATAAAATTTGAGATTGAAGGTATTGAATTTATTCCTTGTGATAATAATGGAAATAAAATAAATCCAATATCTTATAATAATCACACTTATTTTTCGTATGCATGTTTAGGTAAGTTATTTAATTTAGAAGTATCATATGATAAGGAACATGATAGGGTTGTTTTTGGTGAACAAATTAAGAGTCAGCAAGAACCAGATCTCAATAATATAAATACGACAAAAGTGGCTAATATGGAAGAGTTGGTCATGCAATTAAATCAATATCCTTACAATAATAGCTATACACCTTTTGTCAGAACAGTTGTAGAAAATAGTATCAAACTTGAAGAAGACGTATATAAAGGTTTTCCCGATAAAGATTACGTTGAAGCTAAGATGGCTCATCTTTATGATTCGATAGCTCAATATATGAATGGATTTTTTACCCGTGACTATCGATCACTCGATGAAGAAACATTTATAGAAGACTATATGCCATATTTTAGTGGTTGGTTAAGTTACAAAGAACAAAAATTTCATCAAGAGTCTTTAGTTAAGGAATGGTTAAAGGATACAAAAGAATATAGAATTATTCAATTATCAAATTTCATAACCGATAAAAGATTAGTATATGATTCATGTGATGCTGTATATTCCATAAGGGGTAGATGGCAATTTAAGTATGATAGTCATACCAACCCAAGTAACATAAAGTTTGAAATAGAAAGTGATATCCCTATTGAGGTAGGTCAGTGGTATGAAGTAGACGTGGATGTATTACTTTATACACCCATGAGTAATGCACCCCGTATAGTACAACCCAAAATGAGGTGGATAACAGGTCAATACATATTTAGTTTAGGCATTGAAAATTATAAATTCTTAAGTGATATTAGAAAAATTGATGAGGAAGAAGTTATCCATTTTAATAACTATAAAAAGATTGTAAATAGAAGTATGAATAGGACAGAGATATGTAGTTACCAAGATTGGATTTATTATTTCGATGAGAATTTGAGTCAGCTATGCAGAATAAAAAAAGATGGTTCCGAATCCAATGTCATCTACGACAATTTTTCAAATTTTAAAATGGATAGATTTCATGTTTATGATGATGCGATTTATATTTTAAATAAGGATCAGGAATTAATGAGATATTGTCTTAAAAAAAATACGTTTAACCTAGTGCTAGAGCTGGGCATATATAGGTTAACTGGTATTAACGATAGCATATATTACTTAAAAGGGGATATAGCTAATAATCTTTATCGAATATGTTTGGATAATCTTGAAGAGATAGAAGTTGTTAGAAATATAGAAGCAAGGTACTTAAACGATAAGAAGCATATATATTATATCGAGAGCGATACAAACCATTTGATAAAATATGATATAAAAAATGGAGAGAAAAACATCCTCTGTCAGGATGCTGATTTTGTAGAGGTTATTTTCAATAATTGGATATATTATAATAATGATAAGCGAGTTTTAATTGATGGTTCTAGGATACAAACAGCTTTTGATGAATATCAATGGGTTGATATTAAAGTTGAGTAGAAGCAAAGCTGTCAAATAAAATACAGTAACTATACTTATGAATACAAAAGTAACGTCTTATACAATAAGTATAATTAGAAGCAAGGATTATACATGAAAAAAAATCTAAAGTCATATCAATGGTAACATTGTTTAGCATACTAAAATTATATTGTTATGGAGTATTTTAATACGCCCACCTACCACATATACTTATATATAGCTTTCTCCACACAAACATCATGTTAATCCAGATTGGGAAAACCATATATTGAAGTATGATGATTATGTGCCATGATTTTTAGCGTATAATAAAAAACAAATAGTCGAATTATTAGGTAGACAAATCTATACCGAATGACTATCTTCTTATTTAACCAAAGTCCACTATTTTGCAATAATTGAAGCAACAAAGAAGTAAAGCATGTCTATTCACAAAAATTAGCGAAAAGATCTATAAGAGCTTTTCGCTCTGTTTGGAAGGGCGTTTATGAAGAGGCAAAAACGTCGCATTATTCACGGTTTTAATTGTCATACTTCAAAGCATAACAGCTATAGTATAGGCATGAGTACTAGGAAATCTTGCACTCATGCCATAAAATTATCATAGAAAGCAAAATTTAAGAGAAAAATGCCATAATGGTAACATTAAGGCACACGCCAATTAGATAATATTCTAGATAAAAAAGATTGCCCTATGAAATATTATGCAAATAATGGGCAATCTTTTTTATTTCAAATCAATAATTTTTTAATATAGATGTTCTATTTAGGGCAAACTTTATTCTCCCGCCACAAATACAAAAATTTAGAAGTGTATGAGAAAGAGATTTAAAGTATAAGGTAATAATTAACGTTTAAGATTAGGTAGAAAGTATAAGCTAATAGATAAGAGAAAAGGCATCTTACTGTTAGCTATTTTTCTGTCCTTTTTATATTAAATTAAAAAGGAGTTTAATGTTACTATTTTACAAGATATATTCCTATGAAATTTGTTGTTCAATAATAACTAGATTTCATAAAATATGTAGTAATAAAATAAAAGTGTTTTTAACCACAAAATTCTACAAAATTTTTATAAATTTAGTGATATAATCAAATAGTTCAAAATATTTAAAATTGAAAGGAAAATTTTTATGAAAAAAATAATAAGTATTTTAACAATTTCATTAGTATTACTCAGTAGTAACTTATGCTTTGCGACAGAATATAATTTAAATGAGGCTGATTCACAATTTATTTCAAATGATATAGTTGTTCCTTATGGGGATACATTTGGAACTCATTATCGTATGAGATTTAGTAAGAAAATACCATTAAAAATTGATGGAGTAGAATTAGAGGGTGTATATGTAAAACCTCAATTAATGGCTAATCTTTACAAAGATAGAACTGGTAAAGTAAGTGTTGTAAGTATAGATGAAGTAGCACCTGGTTCAAGAAATTGTACAATTACATCATATACTTTTGTAGAAGTTAATAATAGAAAACATCGTATATCAATAGATTACAAAGGGAATACTGGAAGTACAGGTATTGAGCAAAAAATGACAGTAAAAGCAGCTCAAACATTAGTTATGAGTGGTGAGGTAGGTTTCAAAAGTGTTTTTGGTTCTGTAAGTACAAAGGCTGAGCTAATGGCATCTGCAGAAGAAGAATCAATGGTTACATTTACCTATACATTAGATGGTTCTTATTCTGACAATATTGAAGCAACTTTTTATATAAATGAAGAGGGAGAGGCTATTGTAAGTGTGCGATAAAAATATTAAAATAATTTTAGGATTTATATCTATAGTAATCAGTGGAATGATTTATGAATTTGAAAGATTTCTGTATGTTCAAATTTGGGAAACAAGATGCCAAGCATTAATTAATTTAGGAGATGGACCAGGTAATTTTGCACCTATATTTAGTGAAATAGTTGATTTTAGAACTAGTCCTAGCTTTTTAGATAACAAAATATCAATAGCATTTTTAATACTTGGCATATGTTTTTTTATAAGTATGTTTTTTAAAAACAAAAAAAGGATTTAAAAGTAATGTATATTATTGCTATAAACTCTTATAACGGACTAGGGTTACATAATATATCATGATATATATCTTAGATTCAAATAATATAATGAAATATTGAGACTAAGCCTGAAAGGGGAGATAAA